>CAZOSQ010000053.1:0-12948 GCA_964582245.1 uncultured Bacteroidales bacterium
TCCTTCCATTAATCTTGCTAGTCCAGTCTCTATTTCACAACAAGATATTAGAGAATTTCAGCTGGCAAAGGCCGCCATTTCTGCTGGGCTGCAAATCTTATTAAATAAATTGGGTAAAAAACATGAAGATATTGATAGTATATATATTGCAGGTGGATTTGGAAATTTTATCAACCTAGATCATGTAATTAAATTAGGTATGTTAGAATTTCCGGCAGGAAAGATAAAGAAACTTGGCAACAGTGCTCTTATTGGTGCTAAAATGATGTTGTTCATGGATGATAAAGAAATTAATGAAATCATTAGTTTATCAGAACATGTCTCCCTGGAATCAGACATGGATTTTCAAAACGTGTACGTAGATAAAATGTTCTTTTTTGATAACACCAGCACCCTATAATTTAAAGTGAATCATCTTATATACTTACACTAGGTATTCTTCTCTTTTAACAAGTGCGAAAAAATCATTTTCCAGGGGTAAATATCCATGTTCATAGCAGAAATAATAAATATTACCTGTTTTTGTTTTGTATATATTGGTAAAGTAATTAAAATTAAATCCCTGGTTCACTAACTTTTTTTTATGAATTTTTGTTTTCCCGTCAGGATTATAACCTGCTAAAATTAGCCGGTTTCGTCTTAACACTTTATTAACTTTCTTGATATAGGCGGTGGTTACCCGGTGGAATTTATTATTATAATTATTCCTACATACGTCATTACAGAATTTTTTATCAGCCCTACCTAACAATTTCTCCCCACAATCAAGGCAGAATTTTTCCATTATAGATTAAATTTTTTGTTTTTTGCAGAATAAAAATAGTATAAAAAGATAAAATGGAAAAACTTTTGCTATATATCATTAAATAAAATTCCTTAAGGAGATTACCAATTATTATTGTTTTATGATGTAAATTACTTTAATTCATTTCTTTATGCTTCCATAAACTATTTACGAAAAAGTTATTTTCATCCGTGAAATTATCAATTATTTCAAACCCACTATAATGAGCCATTTTTTCAATGGAACTTATATCATATTTCCGGGATATTTCCATTAAAATTGGTTCCGATTTATTGAATTTTATATTCATTTTTAAATCAGCTATATGAACGTATTGTGATTTATTACTAATTAAATAACTCTTAGCTAAGCCGGAAACTGGATCGTAAACCGGGAAATGATCAAATGTTGAAACATCAAAATCGGCATTTAGTTCCTTGTTTATCCGTTCCAATAAATTTAAATTAAAATCTTTTGTAACGCCTTCTTTATCATTATATGCATTAAGCACGATCCGGGGATCCTTTTTCAAATCAAAACCTGTTAAAAGAAGGTCATGTGGTTTCATTGACTGGTGTACTTGTATAAAAAATTCCAAGGCTTCTTGTTGATTGAAATTACCAATGCTTGATCCTAAAAACAATATTATGTTTTTATCCGTCCATAAATGAGATAATTTTTCAAGGCAGGCAAAATAGTCCCCCTGCATACAATGCAATTTCAGTTCAGGGACAGAAATTTGAAGTTCATTCTTCAGTTTAGAAAGGGCATTCCCTGAAATATCAATGGGTAAATATGAGAAAGACATCTTGTTTTCAAGAAAATGATTTAACAATAATTTAGTTTTCATACCATCACCGGCTCCAAGCTCAATTAAATTAAAATTTTTATCATTTTCTTGGCAATAGCTACCAATTTTTTCTTTGTACTTGTTAAGTATATTATATTCTGCTTTTGTCAAATAATACTCTTCAAGCTCCATGATTTTTTGGAAAAGAAGATCACCCTTTTCATTATAAAAATATTTAGAAGGCAAATATTTTGTTGATGATTTCAAACCTTGGAGAACATCCTTTGCAAACTGTTCGTCTTTTTCCTTGGTGGAAAAAGAACTTTCCCGTTCAATAACTGCAAAATTTTCAAACATGATCTATTAAACCTTTTATGAATAAAATAAATATATTTTAATAACAGGAGTAGGAGAATATTGTTTAAAGAAAATTCCAATTGATTTAACATGTATAACATTCACAATAAAATAAAACCATTTTAACTTTTATTATCTTTTTATTGTTGTCAATGGATAAAATAACTTTAATTTTGTGTCAAAAAACTAGCTTGGAATATGATTTACCAAAAAGAAATATACCTGCCATCCTATCAACGCGGATATCATTTGATTACTAGTATTATTAAAAAAAATTTAGAGAATTTACCAAGAACTGGCCTATTAAATATTTTTATAAAACATACATCTGCGGGTATAACAATAAACGAAAATGCTGATCCAACCGTGAGGCAAGATTTCGAGTCTTTTATTAGCAAGCTTATTCCTGCAAATGACCAAGTATATACACATGTTCTTGAAGGATCGGATGATATGCCTGCTCATCTTAAATCATCCCTTATCGGTCAATCTGTTAATATTCCAATATCCAATAGCAGGCTAAATCTGGGAACATGGCAAGGTATTTACCTTTGTGAATTCAGGAATTCCGGGGGAAGTCGACAGCTAGTGCTTACTGTATCAGGTGAATAAATATTAACATTATAATTACTGTATCATGCTTTCAGAAAAGGATTTGCAACAATTAAAAGGACTTGGCATAGATGTCCAAGTTGTTGAACAACAAATAAAAAATTTTATCACAGGATTTCCCTCCATGAAGGTGATTAAACCTGCTAGTTTAAATGATGGTATTTACAGGATAAATGAAGAAGAAATTACATATCACTTGGATAATTTCTATCATTACCTCGAGGGGAAAAAAATCGTGAAGTTTGTGCCGGCTTCTGGAGCTGCATCTCGTATGTTTAAAGATTTGTTTTCTTATCTTGGAGATGAAAACCCGGGGGAAAGTGGTTCGATTCAAAAATTTATTAAAAATATTAATAAGTTTGCTTTCCTTGAAGATCTTGAAAACGCACTAAAATCGGATGGTAAAAACCTGCAAAACTTACTAACCCAGGAAAATTACAAGGAAATTATCGAATATGTATTAACAGGAAAAGGATTGAATTACGGTAACTTACCTAAAGCATTAATCAAATTTCACAAATATGAAGATGGAAACCGCGTGGCATTGGAAGAACATATGGTAGAAGGTGCTGTTTACTGCAAACAAAGTGACAATAAAGTCCATATTCTTTTTTCTGTATCTCCTGAACATGAAGAATTATTTGAAAGAAAAATACAAGAAGTCAGGGGGAAATATGAGAATCATTTTAATGTGTCCTATGTAATTAGTTATTCAGAACAAAAACATTCTACAGATACTATTGCGGTTGATTTGGAAAATAAGCCATTCAGGGAAGCTGATGGCACCATATTATTCAGGCCGGGTGGACATGGAGCATTGTTGGAAAACCTGGATGAAATTGATGCTGATATTATTTACATAAAAAATATTGATAACATTACGACTGACTCACGAAAAGAAGATACTTTCACATACAAGAAAGTTTTAACCGGGGTTTTTTATAAATTTCAAAATCGAATCTTCAATTATCTTGAAAAAATTGATGATGGAAATGTTCCCGATGACCTTTTAATGGAAATTTTATCTTTCCTAGAAAAGGAATTGTGTATCCTCCCACCGGGTGAATTAAAAGAAAAATCAAAACAAGATCAACTTGAATATGTAAGAAAAAAATTAAACAGGCCCTTGAGAATTGGGGGCATGGTTAAAAGTGAGGGAGATACTGGTGGTGGGCCTTTTTGGGCAGTCAATCCAGATCAATCTGTATCACTTCAAATAGTGGAAACACCCCAAATTGATTTAACTGACCCGGGACAAGAAAATATTTTTCGTTCTGCAAGCCATTTTAATCCTAACGACCTTGTTCTCGGGATTAAGGATTATAAAGGAAATAAGTTTAATTTATTAAAATACCGTGATCCGAATGCCGGTTTCATTGCCAAAAAATCTAAAGACGGTAGAGATCTTAAAGCCCAAGAATTACCCGGGCTTTGGAATGGATCCATGTCAGATTGGAATACAATTTTCGTGGAGGTACCCATCACGACATTTACACCGGTAAAAATGATAAACGATTTGCTGGAAGACGTGCATCAAGGCTAACTTGATTTCAAAGATTTTTTAAACGAATAAAGAGGTGAAAAAAATTGTTTTTTTTAGTTCTGTATGATTTAGATGATTTTAACTTTAAACTGTTTTAACATGAAAAAATATGCTATTATTTTCTTTTTAACATTATGTTCCTTCTCATTGAAAGGGCAAGATTATGAGACGGCCCTGGGGTTAAGAGCCGGTGGTTTTTCCGGGTTAACCATCAAGCATTTTCTTAACGAAAACAATGCCTTGGAAGGGCTCCTTCATTTTTGGGGATATGGTTTTGGAATAACGGGCCTATACGAAATACATGCTAATGCCTTCAACACGACCGGGCTTAACTGGTATTATGGTGCAGGTGCCGGCATTGCCAGTTGGTCATCAGCCGGATGGTTATACAATAGGTATTATAACAATACTTTTGCTCTAGGAATCGATGGTATAATAGGAATCGAGTATAACATACAAGAAATCCCCATTAATATTGGTATTGACTTCAAACCCCGTCTTAACCTGATTGGGATATTCGGTTTATATCCTGATGGAGCCTTATCTATAAGGTATACTTTCGATTAATAACCTTGGTTGGGTGATAACCATTTAATGTTCTAAAATAATAATTAACCTTTCTATCATTTTTACCTGGTAAAAATGATAGAAAGGTTTTTTTATATTTGATTTTAAATTTAGGGTTAATTGACTTAAAAAAAATTCTCTATAATTCGCTTATTGGGGATAAATTTAGATAAATCTCCTAACCCCATTTCTTCTACGGCTATCTGGATTAGATGATCCGGGTTACTTGATGTTTTACCCCTTTTTTGAAGGTAATATTTTCCTGCTTCAGTTAGTACTTCCATCGGGGCCATACCTATCAGTTCAGAACCTGTAACTTCTATTCCATATTCTAGTGCAAGTTGTTTAATGGTTTCATACACCAGGTGAATAGGTGTTTTCTTGTAATCAATTATATTTGTTGACACCTGTACTTTTTTATATTCTGGAACATACCATCCTATGGCTTTTAAATGTTTGATTGAAGAAGGAAGGTTACTGCTTTCACGTATAGCCGTGGCAATTTTTTTCGCGATTGAGACATCAGGTGATTTTAAATTTATGTTATAAGCCACGAGGATATTTCTTGCACCTATAACAGTCATACCCGAGCGTGAATTGAATTCCCAAGGGCCGAAATCAGGCTTCCATAGGGGATCTTTCAATTTATCTTTTAACTTTTCGTATCCACCGGCCCGAAGTTTGGCCAAATTTTCACGCTCGGGGACAAAAGCAGCCTTTTCGTAACAATAAACAGGCAAATGAAGTTCCTCTCCTATTCTTTTAGCTAAATCTCGTGCAAGTTTAACAGTTTCTTCCATGGTAAAACCAGACAAAGGTACAAGGGGGCAAACATCAACCACTCCTATTCTTGGATGCGTACCCATATGTTTACGCATATCAATTAATTCTGTTCCAACTTTTACCAGTTGAAATGCTGCATCTGCAACGGCTACAGGTTCACCCGCAAAAGTATATACTGTACGATTGGCAGAATAACCTGTATCCACGTGCATTAGTTTTACACCAGGAATAGATTCCACCTCCTTGGCAATATAATCTATGATCAGTTTATCCTGTCCCTCGCTAACATTGGGAATGCATTCAAGCAATGGTGTACCAAGCATACCGGGTTTCATTTCTTTAATTACAAATAATGATAAAAAAAATCCACCAATTTTCAATTACTTGGTGGAAGAAAGATTAAAATTTTTTATCCTGTAATCAATCTACAGATTTTTCCCCTATATAGCGTTCTGCATCAATTGCTGCCCTACAACCGGTACCCGCGGCAGTGATAGCTTGTCGATATGTTGGATCCATGACATCTCCACATGCAAAAACCCCAGGAACATTTGTCTTGGAAGAATCAGGAAGAGTTTTTATATAACCAATATCATTTGTTTCAATCCAACCTTTAAACACATCTGTATTAGGTTTATGGCCTATTGCCACGAAGAAACCATCAATGTCAATCCTTTTTTCATTACCTGCTTTATCCTGGACAATAACTCCTTGAACAACTTGATCACCTACAATTTCCTTGGTAACATGTTCAAAAAGAACTTCAATGTTTGGTGTATTATAAACCCTTTTTTGCATTGCCTTGGAAGCCCTCATGTAATCTTTGCGAACAATCACGTAAACCTTATTACACAAACCGGAAAGATAGGTAGCTTCTTCAGCAGCTGTATCTCCACCACCCACCACTGCTACATCTTTTCCCTTGTAAAAGAATCCATCACAGGTAGCACAAGCAGACACTCCTGATCCCATATATTTTTGCTCTGATTCAATCCCAAGGTATTTTGCAGAAGCTCCTGTTGCTATTATTACCGTTTCAGCCAAAATTTCCTTTTGATCATCAATGATCACTTTATGAACATGATCACTAAATTGTACTTCCGTGACATAACCAAACCTTACATCAGTACCAAATCGGGTTGCCTGTTTTTTAAAATCTTCCATCATTGCAGGACCAGTAACACCATCAGGGTAACCAGGAAAATTCTCCACCTCGGTAGTAGTTGTTAATTGTCCCCCGGGTTGTAATCCTTCATATAATACTGGAGATAAATTTGCCCTTGCTGCATATATTGCCGCTGTGTAGCCAGCAGGTCCGGACCCAAGAATTAAGCATTTTACATGCTCCAAGTCCGATTTTTCTTTTTCCCCGGATGATTCAGGAGAAATATTTTCCATTTTCTTGAATAGTGACATAATTCTTATCCTGTTATCTTGTTATGTAAATTATTTTTTATATGACGATTTGTAAATTAAAATGTTCATTTTTCCCACTACAAAAATATAAATAATTGGATAGTTAATACCTCTTTTTCTCAATAAAACGAAAAGGCTTATGAATATTTATTTTATGGAGGAAAAATAAAAAACCCCGGACTTCTAATCCGGGGTCTTCAAATTATGCGAAATATTGATTTAGAATTTCACCCCTATGTATGCACGCAATGTTTCATTTTTTGCATTCTCTACCAAAAATCCAGATATTTCGTCATCTATTCCTACGTCTCTTAATCCATAATCATATGATGCACCTATAAAAACTGGATCAAAGGAAAATCCAATTCCCGCGGTCAATCCTGCATCTATTTTATTAAACTGGTCTCGATCCACATCCTTGTCTTCGGCAAAATTAAATTCTTCAAACAACTGTCCGTCAGCTTCTACATCAGCATCCAATAACAAGGAGGCATATGGCCCAACGTGAATGTTAAAATAATCTGAAATATGAACCACGAAATAAATGGGTACTTGAAAGTAACTTGTTTTTAACCTGCTCGTATTTTCTGCAATATCAAAATTCAAAATTTCTGCGTCCCAGGTTGATTTAACACCCTTTGTAACATATAAAAACTCGGGTCTTATTGAGAAATTATCATCCAGGTAAAAGTCAGTAACCAATCCAAGGTTGAAACCTGGCATATAATCATTTTTATCTGGCTTTCCAATATTCAAAATTGATGCATTAACTCCTCCTTTAATTCCTATATCCACCTGTCCAAATGATGGAATCATGAGAAATGCCATTAAAATGGCTGCAATTATTTTTTCTACCTTGTTATTCTTCCTTTCTTTCATAAAATTCATTTTTTAATTTAACAATTAAAGAGTTTCCTCGAAAAACATATACACTCCTTCTCCTATAGTAGTGTATTATCCTTTTTGTAATGATTGTGTCTACAAAAACATACCAAAATACCACCTAACACGTAATTAATTATAATTCTGTATTTTAAAATTAAAACCCGACATTATATACAGGGGAATGTATAGAATTTTTTTCCACGATATGTGAAATTTTATAATAGATGAAAGGTTTCAAAAATTGGAACGGGATTTCAAAGTACTAACAAATGGGTTAATTGTATTGCCGTGGATTACGGGCAAAACAAATTTTTAATACATATGTACCTTGTAATGCCAATTTTAAAAAGTATAAGTGAAAATTTAAAAAACCATATGGTTGTTTTTATTATCTTTGACTACTTAAAAAAACACTTATGGAAAATATAGGTTTTATAGGATTTGGAAGTATTGGGAGCATGCTTGTAACCAGTTTCATTAAGAAAAAAATTTTTAATCCAAATCATGTATATATCTCAGAACCCGGGAAAGAAAAAACAAGCTGGATAAAGGCAAAATTTCCCGGGGTACATTTGGTGGAAAATATTGAATTGGCACAAAAATGTGATTGTATTTTTATTTGTGTTAAACCAGCTGATACAAAGGATGTTTTCCTGGAAATTGTGAATGATTTAAATAATGAAGTACATTTAATATCAATTGCTGCAGGTGTAACAATTAGTAGCATGGAAAAAATTTTCCGTGGAAAAATTACAAGGGCAATTCCTAGTTATACCTCTGAAGTTTTTGAAGGTGTTACGCTGGTTTGTCATAATTCTGTAGTGAGTTATGCCGAGTCAGCCAAAATTGAAAAAATATTCAATGGAATCAGCACGGTCAAAAGGATAAAAGAATCTGATTTTGAACTTGCTACTGATTTAACAAGTTGTGGACCGGGCTGGATAGCTCATATATTCGATGAATTTGTTAATGCTGCATTGCGCCAGGGGAAAATTCCGAAAGAGGATGCAGAAGAAATGGTTATCATGACATTGTTTGGCACTGCAAAGTTGTTATATGACAAGAAAATTGGATTTAACGAGGTAGTGCAAAGGGTGGCCACCAAGGGAGGTATTACGGAGGAAGGTATATCAATTTTCAAACAACATCTTCCCGCTCTTTTTGATGAAGTTATTTCAAGAACATTAAAAAAATTAGATCATACCCGGGATTTAATGGAGAAAGAATTTTCAAGTAAATCTTAAAAGAAACAGGAAATTTTAAATATAACTTTTAGAATTAGTGCTAAACAATATTTGATCTTGCAGGGAATTTACTTTAAAAACCCTTCATTTTGATTCTGTAGAACGAATATCAGGAAGAAAAGATGTTTTATACACTTTTTTCTTTCTTTTATCATTTATCCAGGATATTAGTAATAGAATAAAAAAAATCTCCCCATAAAGAATTGTCTTCAAGATGCAAAGGCAATGTTAGGAGATACCTCGGGAGCATTGAAAGATTTTTCCCGGGCCATAAAAGTTGATCCTAATTTTGCCAATTCGTACTTTAACAGGGCAATGTTTTATTATAATAACAACCAACAAGAAAAAGCATGTAATGATTTTAAAAAAGCCTACGAATTGGGAAATTCTAATGCTCTTTCCCAGATCAATTCAAAATGTAAGTAATATTAAATTATAATTTTTTCCTATTTATCCCTATGGTTTTCAATAACCATCAATGTCCGACCAGGAATGACTATTTTTTGGCCTACTTTAAGCATATCAGGGAAAAGTGATCCATTTCCATTCCATGCTTCATCGTTCGAATTTAATAACTTAAACCAAGTAGTATCTTGGTAATAGTTATCCTGGAAAATAGTTTCTTCCTCTTCTTTATTGAAGTTCAAATAACAAACAACAGAAAAAATGTCTTCCCAGCGTTCTATTTTTAGTAAATGGTTAGATAGTACATCAACCTTAATATTTTTCCTGTTCGAGGAAGAAATAACCGGGTGGTTTTTCTTAATAAAAATTAAAGCTTTATAGAATTCAAATAACTTTCGGGAATTCATATCTCTTTCAAAAGTAAATTGTAGCCGAGATTGGTTAAATGTAGCTTCATCCTGGGGATCAAAATAAAAATCCTCTTCAAAATAACCCTCAAATTCTTTTTTCCTGCCTTCTCGAACTGCATTTACTAGATCAGGATCTGTGTGGCTAATAAAGTAAAGAAAGGGATTTGTTTCCCCATATTCCTCTCCCATGAATATCATTGGGAGGTAAGGTGAAATAAATACTGCCCCGGCTACTAGTTTTAATGATTCAAAATCGACCAATGTACTGATTCTATCTCCTTTCAGGCGATTACCGGTTTGATCATGATTTTGAGCAAAAACAACAAACTGATCCCCTGGGTGTCCGTCAACACTATTCCCAAAAGTCCTTTTCCTAAACTCTGAATAAACCCCATCATATACAAAAACATCTTTAAATGATTTTGCCAAATCATTAATTCCTCGATAATCTTTATAATAACCAAAATTTTCCCCAGTTACTAAAGTATGAAGGCAATGATGAAAATCGTCAGACCATTGTGTATCCAAACCATATCCCCCTTTCCCGGGATCATCAATATATTTGGCATCATTCAAATTTGATTCAGCAATAAGATAATAGGGTCTTTGGACATTTTTCTCTAATTTATTCTTGTTAAAGGATAATTCTTTCATGATATGATAGGCACTAAAATCCTCAATAGCATGAATAGCATCAAGCCTTAATCCATCTATGTGAAAATCTTTCATCCACATAAGAGAATTCTGAATTACATAATTTCTAACACCATCGCTATAGGCATCATCAAAATTAACGGCTTCTCCCCATGGAGTAGAATATTTTTTGGTGAAATATGGGGCAAATTGTGCCAAGTAATTTCCTTCAGGTCCCAAATGATTGTAAATAACATCAAGGATAACTGCTAAATTATTTTTATGACATTCGTTCACTAGTTTTTGCAAGCCTAATGGACCTCCATACGAATTTTGAACAGCGAAAGGATAAACCCCATCATATCCCCAATTCCTGTTACCCGGGAACTGGCCCACGGGCATTATTTCAATTGCTGTAACACCTAACTCTTTTAAATAGCTAATTTTTTCGATTATTCCCTCGAAATTACTTTTTTCAGAAAATGTTCCGGTATGCAATTCATAAATAACATAATCCTTTAACGGAATATTTTTCCACCCCTGGTCTTCCCAGGGAAATTTTGATAAGTCAACCACCTCTGAACTTCCATGGACTCCCTCGGGTTGAAAAACAGAAGCCGGATCTGGCAACGGCTTATTTCTATCTATAGAATAAAAATATCTTGTCCCGGCTCCAACATCGAGTATGTTGGACCAGTAACCATAATCTTTCTTTAGCAAAGGAATAGAACTTTTATGGGGATCAACGATTTCAACAGAAATTTCTTTTGCGTGGGGTGCCCAAACCACGAATTCTGTTTTCGCTTCATCAATTACATGGGCTCCTATTTTTCTTAAAATACTCATCAATAATAAAATTATATTTAATAGTAAGTATCCAATATTTCAATTTGAAACCAACTAATTTACTTATTCTACAACCATCAATCAAAATGAATTGTTTAATGAGAATGAAACAAATATGAATGTAAATTCATTAATCAATTATAATTACAAAGAAAATAAAAATACTAAACCTGGGTAAGATCGTAAAATATCAAGAAAATTTACCGGGAAATAATTGTTTATAATTCTAAAATTCAAAGGTATATAAGAAAAATTAACAATAAAATTAAAATCATGAAACAATATGAAGGCCCCATATGGCCCGGGAAACCATATCCTTTGGGAGCAAACTGGGACGGGAATGGAATAAATTTCGCTTTATTTAGCGAAAATGCTACAGGAGTTAAATTATGTTTATTTCACACTGCTGCTGATGAAAAAGAGTATGCCCAAGTTGAAATGAAAGAAGTAACCGACTATGTTTGGCATGTTTATCTACCTAAATTAGGCCCTGGTCAAATTTATGGATACAGGGTATTTGGAAGGTATAAGCCTTCGTCAGGTTTCCGGTTCAATCCTCATAAATTGTTAATAGATCCCTATGCCAGGGCAATTTGTGGAAAGACATCGGTTAACGAAAAAATGTTCGCTTACCCAATTCATTCAGAAAAGAAAAACAAGGACCTGTATAAAGATTCCACGGATAGTGCTGGAGTGATGAATAAAAGCGTGGTAATTGATTCATCTTTCGATTGGGAAGGTGTTAAACGTCCTGATACACAAATGCACAACACCATTATTTATGAATTGCATGTAAAGGGCATGACTAAACTTCAACAGATTCTCCCTCCCGAAATTCAAGGCACGTACAAGGGACTGGCCTCTGAGCCCGTGATTAATTACTTCAAAGAACTTGGAATAACGGCCATCGAACTTATGCCCGTGCACCATTTCGTGCATGATAGTTTTTTAGTCGAAAAAGGATTAACAAACTACTGGGGTTATAATTCCATAGGTTTTTTCGCCCCGCATGCTGAATATGCTTCAAGTGGGCAATGTGGAGAACAAGTGAAAGAATTTAAAGAAATGGTTAAAGCTTATCATCGAGCGGGTATTGAAATTATTCTAGATGTGGTTTATAATCATACCGCAGAAGGTAATCATTTGGGCCCCACCCTAAATTTCAAAGGTATTGATAACCATAATTATTACAGGTTAGACCCTGAAAATCCCAGGTACTACATGGATTATACCGGGACGGGAAATTCAATCAATATGCTTAGTACAAGGTCTTTACAACTAGTTATGGATAGCCTTCGGTACTGGGTGTTGGAAATGCAAGTAGATGGTTTTCGATTCGATTTAGCTTCTACCTTGGCCAGGGGATTATTTGATGTAGGAAGATTATCTACCTTTTTAGATACTATTCACCAGGATCCTGTTATTAGTCAATTAAAATTAATTGCCGAACCTTGGGATTTAGGCGAAGGTGGTTACCAAGTGGGTAATTTCCCCGTCCTATGGGCAGAATGGAATGGAAAGTACAGGGACACTGTTAGACAATTTTGGAAAGGAGATGATAGCCAAGTGGCTGAAATGGCACATCGTTTAAGTGGTAGCCCCGATTTATACCAGGATAATGGAAAACAGCCTTATGCCAGTATAAATTTTGTTACATGTCACGATGGTTTTAC
>CAZOSQ010000054.1:0-12884 GCA_964582245.1 uncultured Bacteroidales bacterium
TAGACTTAGGATCTAGTGCCTTCGGGCGTGGGGGTTCGAGTCCCTTCATCCGCACTAGTTGTTAACCGCTATAACCGTTTTTTATACGGTTAAGCGGTTTTTTTAAAAAATTACGTAACTTAAACCATATCTTGCAGATGGATATTCGGACGGAAAATATTGATGAACTAAATGCTGTAATCAAGTTGAAGATTGAGAAAGATGATTACGAGGAAAAAGTAAATAAGGTATTAAAAGATTATAAAAAACGCGCTAATATGCCCGGTTTTCGGCCTGGTAAGGTTCCTGATGGCATTATCAGGAAGTTATATCGCAAGCCTGTTTTAGCCGAGGAAATTAATAAAATGGTATCAGAATCTCTTTTTCAATATATACAAGAAAATGATATTCACATTCTCGGGGAACCGTTGCCAAGCGAAAAGGAAGAAAACAAAATAGATTTTGATAATACCGAGGTATTCGAATTTGCGTTTGACTTGGGATTGGCACCAGAATTTGACTTTGAGTTATCGTCAAAGGATAAAATTCCCTATTATCAGGTAAAAGTTGAAGATAAACAGGTTGATGAATATATTGACAGGGTGATTAACCAGTTTGGTTCCTTAAAAGAAATTGATGAGGTAAAAGAAAAATCCATTATCAATTGTAACTTGTTTCAACTGGATGAGAATGGTAAAGTGAAGGAGGATGGTTTTTCAGCCGAGGATACAACTTTATCCGTGGAAATAATAAAAGATGAGAAAATTAAAAAGGATTTTCTAGGAAAAAAAGTAGGGGATGTTATTGTTTTTGATATCCGTCAAGCATATCCCAATGATACTGAAATTAGCGGGCTCCTTAAATTAGAAGAAAAAGAAAAAGCAGCTGAAATTGGAGGAAATTTTCAATGCGTGATTGAAAAGATTGAAGATTTTGAAAAAGCAGAATTGAACCAGGAACTATTTGATAAAGTTTACGGGGAAGGTGCTGTTTCTTCAGAAAAGGAATTTAAAGAGAAAGTTGAAGAAGAATTGAAAAAGAATTATGAACGGGATAGTGAATATAGATTTGGTATTGATGCTAAGGAGGAGATACTAAAAAAAGTAAAATTCGATCTTCCCGTGGAATTTTTGAAGAGATGGTTGTTAGAAACCAACAAGAATAAATTCGATAAAGAACAGTTAGATAAAGAATTTCCTAACTTCGAGAATGATCTTAAATGGCAGATGATTACGGATAAAATAGTCCGTGATAACGACATTAAAGTGGAAAAAGAAGAGGCTTTGGAGTATGCAAAAAATATGGCTAGGATGCAATTCTACCAATATGGATTGAGAGAAATACCAGGTGAGCATCTTGATAATTATGCCAATCAAATTCTCGAGAATAAAGAACAAAGAAAACAAATTTATACCCGGTTATACGAGGTTAAAACCTTGAAACATATAAAGGATTCTGTAAAATTGGAAGAAAAAGAAATTACATTGGAAAAATTTAATAAACTATTCGAAAAATAGTTTGTTTAGATAAGTAACATAAATTTTAAAGATAGATAAATTGTATGCAATTCAATAACGAGTTTTTCAAATATGCGACAAAGCATCAGGGGATCAATAGCAATACATTAGATCAATTTGTAAAGGCTTCGGTAACCCCGGTAGTAATTGAAGAAAGACAGTTAAACGCCCAACCCATCGACGTTTTTTCAAGGTTGATGATGGATAGAATCATTTTTCTTGGAATGCCTATTTCAGATGAGGTTGCCAATATTGTTCAGGCCCAGCTCCTGTTTTTAGATTCAAATGAACCTGGTAAAGATATTCAAATCTATATTAATTCACCTGGCGGGTACGTGTTTGGTGGATTAGGAATATATGATACCATGCAATACGTGAGTGCTGACATTTCAACCATATGCACTGGAATAGCGGCTTCAATGGGAGCTTTTCTCCTGGCAGCAGGAAATAAAGGCAAACGTTCTGCATTAAAACATTCTCGTATTATGATTCACCAGCCCTCAGGAACTATCGGTGGACAAGCTTCAAACATTGAAATTTACACGAAGCTATACCAGGATTTGAAAAAAGATTTATACAAAATACTAGCAGATCATACCGGGCAAACGGTTGAAAAAATCGAGAAAGATTCTGACAGGGATTTCTGGATGACTGCTTACCAAGCAAAAGAATATGGTTTAATTGATGAAGTTCTAGAAAAGCATGTATAATAATAATTTTTATAATCAATCAAATTCAATGGAAATGCAGGATAATCCATTAAAAAATATCTTAGGATATATAGATGAAGTGCGTTTTAACGAGAAATTTATAGAGCAAAGAAAAATATTTCTTTGGGGTCCCGTAATGGACTTTTCAGCCAAAGATATCGTAAACAGATTATTATTCTTGGAAGCTGAAAATCCCGGGAAAGAAATTAGCTTTTATATAAATAGTCCGGGAGGAAGTGTTACAGCAGGGTTAAGTATCATGGATGCCATGAATATGATTACTTCTCCTGTTTCAACTATCTGTATTGGACATGCAGCTTCGATGGGTGCGATCCTGTTATCGGCAGGTAAAAAAGGGAAAAGATTTATTTGGCCCTATGGTGAAGTTATGATTCACCAGCCTAGCATTGGTGGCTATTTTAGTGATGAGGCTGCCAACCTTGAAATTACTGCAAAACAAATAAAGAAAACAAAAGAGTTGAGCGCCAAAATTCTTGCTGATAATTGTGGCCATACTTTTGAAAAAATTATGGAAGATTTTGATAGAGATTATTGGATGGACGCCGAAGAATCCGTGAAATATGGCATAGTAGATGCTATATCAAGGAAAGTTTAGGAAAAAACTATAAAGGTGAAAACATGGATAAATGTTCATTTTGTGGAAGAGATAAGAGAGATGTAAATATACTCATAGCTGGTATATCTGGTCATATTTGCGATAATTGTATTGAACAGGCTTATGACATTATCCAGGAGGAAACTCGCAAAAAAGGAGATTTTGATTATAATAAAATAAAATTATTAAAACCAATAGAAATAAAAATTTTTTTAGATCAATATGTTATAGGACAAGACCAAGCTAAAAAATATCTTTCTGTTGCAGTTTATAATCATTATAAAAGATTGTTACAAGGAAAGAAGAAATCACAGGATGAAGTTGAAATTGAAAAATCAAACATCATTCTTGTTGGTGAAACAGGAACCGGGAAAACATTACTTGCCCGTACCATCGCCAGGATGCTTCATGTTCCTTTTACCATTGTTGATGCAACTGTATTAACAGAAGCAGGATACGTCGGGGAAGATATCGAAAGCATACTTACAAGACTCCTGCAAGTTGCAGATTATAATGTAGAAGCAGCAGAAAAAGGGATTGTATTTATCGATGAAATTGATAAGATCGCCCGCAAAAGTGATAATCCTTCCATTACTCGAGATGTGTCAGGAGAAGGTGTGCAACAAGGGTTATTAAAGCTATTGGAAGGATCTACTGTAAACGTTCCACCACAAGGTGGAAGAAAACATCCTGATCAGAAAATGATCCCGGTAGACACAAAAAATATTTTGTTCATTTGTGGAGGAGCCTTTGATGGTATTGAGAAAAAAATAGCAAACAGGCTTAATACACAAGTGATTGGTTTTAAAGCCCAGGATGCCCAGGAAAAAATTGATCGAGAAAATCTATTGCAATATATAGCTCCCCAAGATTTAAAATCGTACGGGTTAATCCCCGAGATCATCGGAAGATTGCCTGTATTAACCTATTTGCACCCACTGGGTCCGGAAATTTTAAGAAAAATTCTTACCGATCCTAAAAATTCCATTGTCAAGCAGTATATCAAATTATTCAAAATTGATAATATTGATTTGGATTTTGAAAACCAGGCACTCGATTACATCGTGGATAAAGCCGTGGAATTTAAACTAGGAGCCCGCGGATTGCGATCTATTTGCGAGGCTATCATGATGGATGCCATGTTTGAATTACCATCCAAAGAAGTGAAAAATATTACGATAACAAAAAAATATGCCGAGGAAAAACTTGAGAAGGTTAACCTGAAAAGATTAAAGGTTGCCTAAAAACTTAAGGTTTCTTGGTTAAAAATAATTATTAAAGAAAAATATGATATAAATCTTGGTTTTGTAAAAAAAATCATTTTTATTTGTCATGTAAATTTATCAGTATGATTTTGAGAATAACAAATAATGCTTGGTGGTGGCGTACTCAAGGAAAAATATACCGTGAGTGGGCATTGTAATGCATTATTTTAAGATATTAAAAGGGCTTACCAATCACGGTAAGCCCTTTTTTCATTCAGAATAATCCATAAATAAATTAAGAAATGAAAAAATACAACATTAAATCAATATCAGAAAATATCCTTGCCGATACGATAACTCCTGTCAGTATTTACTTGAAAGTAAGGGATATTTTTCCAAATTCGCTCCTCTTGGAAGGTTCCGATTACCATGGTCAAAAGAATAGTTTTTCTTTTATCTGCCTTCAGCCCATTAGTAATTTTAAATTAGAAGCGGGGAGAATAGAAATCGAGGATTTTATTTCGAAAGATAAGGAGGTGATTTCAATGGAACAGGGAATCAATGTCCCCGAAAAATTAAATGAATACCTTCATTCCTTTCACGTAGAGGAAGATTTAAATGAATCCGGGATAAATGGGATATTTGGATACTGTTCTTATGATGCTGTCCAGTATTTCGAGGATATAAAATTTAAATCTCCAAAAGGAGATAAGGATGCTATTCCCGATATTATGTATTCATTTTTTAAATACATCATTGTTATCAACCATTTTAAAAACACACTTTATGTTGTTGAAAATATATTTGATGGGCAAGAAAGTAGTATTGAAAATGTAACTTCACTTTTATACAACAGGAATTTTGCCACTTACAGTTTTTATAGCAAAGATTCTGAATCTTCCAATAAAACAGATGAAGAATACATGAAAATGGTTTCAAGGGGAAAAGAGCATTGCAAGCGAGGTGATGTCTTTCAAATAGTGTTATCCAGGCAATTTTCTCGTCCGTTTGAAGGGGATGATTTTAACGTGTACAGGTCGCTGCGATCCATTAATCCTTCTCCTTACTTGTTTTATTTTGACTATGGAAGTTACAGGATATTTGGTTCTTCTCCTGAAGCACAAATTGAAGTTGAAAATAACGTGGCATATATAAATCCCATTGCCGGTACGTTTAAAAGAACGGGTGACGATGAGCAAGATTTCAAATTGGCCGGGGAACTTTCCAAGGATAAGAAAGAGAATTCTGAACACGTAATGTTAGTCGACCTAGCCCGGAATGATTTAAGCCGGAATGCTTCTGGCGTGAAGGTCGATACTTACAAGGAGATACAATACTATTCGCACGTGATTCACATGGTTTCAAGGGTCAGTGGAAAACTTCCTGCCAATACCAACCCGGTGAGGATACTGGCGGATACATTTCCTGCTGGAACATTGTCAGGCGCTCCCAAGTATAAGGCCATGGAATTGATTGATGAATATGAAAATAAAAGCCGGGGTTATTATGGTGGGGGTATAGGGATGATAAGCCTGGATGGAGATGTGAACCACGCAATTATGATCAGGTCGTTTTTAAGCAAGAATAATATTTTGTTTTACCAGGCAGGGGCTGGAATCGTGGTTGATTCCAAGGAAGAGAATGAATTGAACGAGGTAAATAACAAATTGGCAGCCTTAAAAAAAGCAATTGAATTAGCTGAACAAATTAGAAAATAATAAAACAATACCATCATGGAAAATATAAATATTTTAGTGCTCGATAATTATGATTCATTCACGTATAACCTCGTGCATCTAATCGAAGCTATTTTAAACAAAAAAGTGAATGTGTTTAGGAACGATAAAATTTCCTTGGATGAGGTTGAAAAATATGATAAAATTGTACTATCACCCGGACCGGGAATTCCTGATGAAGGGGGAATCATGAAAAGTTTGATTGAACGATACGCTTCCTCCAAAAGCATCTTGGGAGTTTGTCTTGGCCATCAGGCTATCGCAGAAGTTTTCGGTGGGCAATTGTTGAACATGGAAAAAGTTTATCATGGTTTGTCAACTACCCTGAAAATAGTTAGTAAAGAAGATTATTTATTTTCTGGATTGCCACGGCTTTTCGAGGGAGGACGATATCATTCATGGTTGGTTTCCAAGGAGAATCTCCCTAGTTGTTTCGATATTACCGTGGAAGATCAAGAAGGTAATATCATGGGAATAAGTCATCAAAAATACGATGTGAAAGGTGTGCAGTTTCACCCGGAATCGGTATTGACAGAGTATGGAGAAAAAATTTTAACCAACTGGTTAAATCGCTAAAAAATCATGAAATTAAATTACCCGTAAATACTTGGATAATGAAAGAAATTTTAAATTACCTGTTTAACCACCAATCACTTTCAAGGGAGAATGCGAAAAGTGTCCTGACAAACATTGCCCGCGGGGAATATAATCATTCACAAATAGCATCTTTTTTGAGTGTTTACCTGATGCGAAGTATTACCGTTGAGGAATTATCAGGCTTCCGCGATGCCTTGCTGGATTTGTGTATACCCGTGGATCTTTCGGAATTTGATACCATTGATATGTGTGGAACAGGGGGCGATGGAAAAGATACCTTTAATATTTCCACCTTGGCATCTTTCGTGGTTGCCGGTGCTGGTGGAAAAGTGGCGAAACATGGAAATATAGGCGTTTCTTCAACCTGTGGTTCTTCCAATGTGATGGAATATTTTGGTTATAAATTTTCCAATGATCCGGGAAAATTAAAGAAAGAAATTGAATCTACCGGCTTTTGTTATTTGCATGCTCCATTTTTTAACCCGGCAATGAAAAATGTTGCCCCTGTAAGGAAAGATTTGGGTATGAAAACATTTTTCAATATGCTTGGCCCCATGGTAAATCCCAGTTTCCCAAGAAATCAAGTTGTAGGAGTTTACAGCTTGGAAATTGCCAGGTTATATGGTTATATTTATCAGCAGTCAAATAAAAGTTTTGCTATTGTTTATAGTTTGGATGGATACGATGAAGTATCTTTGACAAGTGCTTTTAAAATGATTACCAATAACCTTGAGCAAATTATTCACCCGGGCGAATTAGGCATGAAGGAGTCGAATCCTCTTGAATTATCCGGGGGATCCACCATTAAGGATGCTGCAAAAATTTTTATCAATGTTTTAGAAGGAAGGGCTACCGAGGTGCAGGAAAACGTGGTTCTTGTAAATGCGGCAATCGGGTTAAGGATATATTTCCGGGACAAAAGCATGGAGGAGTGCATTGCCATTGCTAGAGAATCATTGGAAAGCCGAAAAGCACTCAACGTACTAAAGAAAATAATGGATATGCAATAATTTTACTGATCTTTTGATCGGGATAAAATGAAAAAATATGAACGTGTTGGAAAAAATTATCAAGCGTAAAAAGGAAATTCTTGAAAAGCAAAAATCCAATACTCCCATTGGTCATCTTGAGAGAAGCCAATATTTCCATAGGGATGTGATTTCATTGGCTGAAAGATTTAAAAAATATTTTTACCCGGCCATAATTTCGGAGTTCAAGAGGAAATCTCCTTCAAAAGGTGTAATAAATGCTGGTGTCAATGTTGATGAAGTAACTAGAGGCTATGCCAAAGCCGGGGCAATTGCCTTGTCGGTATTGACCGATCATGAATTCTTTGGAGGGAATCCTGAAGACCTGGAAATAGCAAGGTCTTTAAATGAAATTCCAATATTAAGGAAAGATTTTATTGTTGATGAATACCAGTTAATTGAAGCAAAATCCATTGGTGCAGACGTAATACTTTTAATTGCCGCGGCCCTTGGTAAAAATGAAACAATCCGGTTGGCGAAATATGCTAAATCTTTGAATTTGGATGTTCTGCTTGAAATACATGATGAACAAGAATTGGTTTGTCTTAATGAATATGTTGATATCGTGGGTGTAAATAACAGGAATCTTGGCAATTTTCACGTTTCAATCGAAACATCTTTAAAATTAGCGGATAAAATTCCGCCGGATTTTATCAGGATTTCAGAAAGTGGTATTGATAAACCCTCAGATATCCATTTGCTTTACGAGGTTGGATATAAGGGGTTTTTAATAGGGGAATGCTTTATGAAGGAGGAAAATCCAGTTTTGGCTTGCCAGGATTTTATAAAAAAATTGATGGTAGGTTTTCCCAATGATAAGATGATATAAACAGGTGACCATGAAAGTAAAAGTTTGCGGGATGACTTTAAGAGAAAACATTCAACAGGTAGTTGAAGCCGGTCCTGATTTTATGGGGTTTATTTTCTTTTCTTCTTCCAAACGTTATGTGGGTGATAAGTTAAATAATGAAATTACTGCATTAATATCCCCGGGAATAAAAAAAGTTGGGGTATTCGTGAACGAGGATGTCAATCATTTATTGGACATTATGAGGAACAATCAATTAGATATGGTTCAATTGCACGGGGGAGAATCGCCTAAGTACTGCAAAATGGTGAGTAAGCATTTCCCGGTTATCAAGGTGTTTAGCGTGGATGAGGATTTTAATTTCGAAGAAACTAATCCCTTTTCCGATGTGGCAGATTATTTTTTATTTGATACAAAAACTTCCCTTATGGGAGGTAGCGGGCGTAAATTTAATTGGAAAATACTGTCGTACTATGCCGGGAAAACCCCTTTTTTTCTTAGTGGAGGCATAGATCTGCCAGATATAGAAGAAATAATTAAGCTTGATTTCCCAGGTTTATATGCCGTGGATATTAATAGCAGGTTTGAAGAATCACCGGGAATAAAAAATCCCGGGAAAGTAAAAACATTTATCAATATAATGAAAAAAATATGAGTTACAATGTCGATAGCAGGGGGTATTACGGGAAGTTCGGTGGGGCATATATTCCTGAAATGTTGTATCCAAACGTGGAAGAGCTGAAAGAAAAATATAGTGATATTATGAATAGTTCTTCTTTTCAACAAGAATTCAGGAATTTATTGAAGGATTATTGTGGAAGACCTAGCCCCCTTTATTTTGCCAACAGGCTTTCTGAATTCTATGGAACGAATATATATTTGAAAAGAGAAGATCTTAACCATACGGGTGCCCATAAAGTGAATAACACCATTGGACAAATATTGATCGCCAAGGAATTGGGTAAAAAAAGGATTATTGCCGAAACCGGAGCCGGACAACATGGAGTTGCCACTGCCACTGTTTGTGCACGGGCAGGTTTAGAATGCCTGGTATATATGGGAGCCCTGGATGTTGAACGTCAAGCCCCGAATGTAGCCAAAATGAAAATGCTAGGTGCCAAGGTTATTCCGGTTCATAGTGGCAATAAAACCCTTAAAGATGCAACCAATGAAGCCATCCGGGATTGGATTAATCATCCCCTTGATACTCACTATATAATAGGCTCAGTGGTAGGGCCACATCCATATCCCAGTATGGTAGCTAAACTACAATCTGTTATAAGTGAAGAGATCAAGTGGCAATTGAAAGAGAAAACAGGAAATGAGAATCCCGGTTACGTGATTGCATGCATTGGTGGAGGGAGTAATGCCGCGGGCGCTTTTTATCATTACCTGGATAATGGACTGGTGAAACTTATTGCTGCCGAGGCTGCCGGGAAAGGTATAGATACCGGTTATTCCGCTGCTACAAGTGTTTTAGGGCACCTGGGAATTATCCATGGGAGCAAAACCTTATTGATGCAAGATGATGATGGACAAATAACTGAACCTTATTCCATCTCGGCAGGATTGGATTATCCTGGTGTAGGACCAATACATGCCCATTTAAAAGAATCCGGCAGGGCTGAATTTTTTAGTATAACCGATGATCAGGCACTAAAAGCAGCTTTTACAATCACTCGAAAAGAAGGAATTATACCAGCATTGGAATCTTCTCATGCCCTGGCCGTTTTGGATGTGAAAAAATTTAAACCGGACGAGGTGGTAGTAATCAACTTATCGGGTAGGGGAGATAAAGACATGGAAACCTATATAAAACACATGGATCATGAATAGGATTGACGAATTATTTCAAAGAAAAAAAAATAATATATTGTCCGTTTTTTTCACGGCAGGTTTTCCCCGGTTAAATGATACGGTTGATCTTATCAAATTGCTTGAAAGTAAGGGGGTAGATATGCTTGAGATAGGAATGCCTTTTTCTGATCCCTTGGCTGATGGCCCGGTAATACAGAATAGCAGTCAAATTGCTTTGAAGAATGGCATGTCACTGAAAGTGCTTTTCGAACAATTAAAAGATATTCGAAAAGAAGTGTCAATCCCACTAGTTCTAATGGGATACTTAAATCCCGTGATGCAGTATGGTATAGAACGTTTTTGTCAACAGTGTGAAAAAATAGGGGTTGATGGCATTATTTTACCTGATTTACCTCTCCAAGAATACGAGGAGGAATATAAAAATATGTTTGAAAAGCATAATTTGCATAATGTTTTTTTAATTACTCCCCAAACCCATGAAAACAGGATCGCGATGATTGATGAAATGAAAAGCGGGTTTATCTATATGGTGGCTTCATCATCTACTACAGGGGCTCGCACGGGTATTGAAAGTCTACAAGAGGACTATTTTAATAGGATCAAAAATATGCAGTTAAAAACACCTCGTGTAATTGGTTTCGGGATATCCAACAAAAAAACTTTTCAAACTGCTTGCCAATATGCTCATGGTGCCATTATAGGAAGTGCTTTTATTAAGGCCCTCGAAGGAGAAGAGCCATTGGAGCAAAAAATTGACAATTTTATTCGTGAAGTAAAAGGGAAATAAACAGGATTTTCAAATCTTTATTATTCACAAACCTGCACACAATGTACCACGGCAAATTGATATACAACATATAATTGTATTTGACAAAAATATTTTAATTATCCATAACCAAGGCCCTTAGTTTTCTCGATTGTTAAATCCTGGATATCCGGGTTAAAAAATTCTTGTGTTATATTGTTTTATCTCATATGCATATTCCCGGGATTTTCCATTGGTAAGGGTATCTAGGAAATGCCAAAAGTTCTTCCCGTGATTTTTATGAATAGTATGTGCTAATTCATGCAGGATCACGTAATCGATTAAATGAGATGGTAACCGCATCAGGTGGATGTTCAGGTTGATGTTATTGGTAGAAGAACAGCTTCCCCACCGAGTTTTTGTATCTTTGACTTTAACTTGCTTATAATTTAAATTAAATTTTGATGCTAACTGTTCAACACGTTTTGGCAAATAAAAGCGGGCTTCGTTTTTTAAAGCCAGGATTATTCCATGTCTAATTCCTTCTTGTACAAATTCATCTTCCACTTTCTTGTTGAAAGGGTAAAAGATGTTTATTTTTCCTTTTTCCAGTTTAATTTTAATGTTTTTGGAATCATGTTTTAGTAATACTAACTCGTGATAGTAAGTTTTAAATCCTGTTGAATTATTAAAAACAGTTTTTATTGGACTGTTATGATTGAGCTTTTCAACCGATTTTTTTATCCATGCTTGTTTTTTCTCGACAAAAGAAAGGGCATCATTTAAGGTCCCGGATTTTGGAATGGTGACCCTAATCCCGGAAGTTGGACTGATAGAAATACGTATATATTTGGCCCTGTCATTTTTCTTGAAATTAACAGTTCCAATCCCTTTTAATGTAAGTTGTTTTTCCATTTTTCATAAAAATACTAATTTTTAAGGTAGCTGTATTCAAGTAAATCTTTATTTTTGCAGGAAAATATTAACACCTCAATCTACTTTAATGGCTGTAATTTTAAATATTGAATCGGCTACAGAAGTTTGTTCCGTTGCCATTGGAAAGGATGGGCACTTATTGGAAATGAAAGAAACTCATGAGCCAAATTCACATTCTTCTTTATTAGCGGTTTTCGTGGATGAACTGTTAAAAAGTAAGAAGATGGAAGGGGAGAAAATTGATGCCGTTGCCGTTAGTAAGGGACCAGGATCTTATACAGGTTTGAGGATAGGGGTATCATTGGCCAAGGGTTTATGTTATTCTCTTGATGTTCCTTTGATCTCCGTGAACACTTTAAAAGCACTTGCTTTTGGTGCAAGAAATCATTATTTGACAGGAAAAGATTCTTTATTATGTCCCATGATAGATGCTCGAAGAATGGAGGTTTATAGTGCTGTTTATGATGCTGAATTAAATGTAATTAAACCTGTTACCGCGGAAATTATTACTGGAACATCTTATAATGAAATCTTGGAAAAATCAATTGTGTATTTTTTTGGAAATGGCTCCGAGAAATGCCAGGAAGTAATAAAACATCCTAATGCAAAATTTATTGGAGGCATAACAAATTCAGCAATTCAACTGGTAGAACTTTCATGCCTTGCTTTTAAAGCGGGAGAAATTGAAGACACGGCTTATTTCGAACCTTTTTATCTTAAAGATTTCGTGGCAACAAAAAGGAAAAAAAGTTTTTAGATTATGTTTTTGTTTTTCGGTATATTTTCTTTTTCGTGCTTTAACATGGGTACCTGTTTTGTGCACCACATCAACATTTCAATAAATTTTATCAGATTATCAAGTACATAAGATCCCAAAAATTGACATTAGTTTTTTTCGTGTTAAAAACCCCAGGTTTCAATATTTGAAAAAAATGAATATAAACATCAGCCTGTGTGAGAGATAGCTTTTGTAGCATGAATGATCTTGGACAAAGGGTGATATTAAGTTTCAACTAAGTCGGCATTTATTTGAATAATGGGTCATGCATTTCACAAAGCTGGGGGTATTCAGAATATTATTTTTAAATTAGGAATTTATGTTTTAGCAAGGTTAATTACTTGTGTTCAACTCCCTTCGGGGTTGGTTATCGCTATGCTTTCTATCCCCGGGTAAACATTCCGCGTTGCT
>CAZOSQ010000055.1:0-12788 GCA_964582245.1 uncultured Bacteroidales bacterium
AACGAGAATAGCGGCAAATCTTGAAGAAATTAAATTAGTGGAAGAGTCAGCCAAGAATTATAAGATAGCCATGACAAATATTTTTAAAAGGTGGAATGAAAGAGAGGAGCTGAGGGAGAAACAAGATAATGTCGGAAATGACCTGATTAAAGCTTGCAAGATTACAGCTGATGCAGGTTTGGGGCAAACCCAGGGTATAGCAGATAACACGGTTTCATTATTAAGTAGTTCAATACTTATCATGCTGGTAGGATTGCTTTTAGCTTTAATTGTCGGGGTGTTTTTCGCCTTATTTATTACCAGGGGAATTACTTCACAACTTGGAGGAGAACCAAGTGAAGTTGCAGAAATAGCCGAAAAAATAGCGGCTGGAGATTTAAATATTGAGGTGACCAGGACGAGGAAAGGAGCCATGAAGTCTTTGATGATGATGGTAGTAAAGCTGAAAGAAATTGTAAGCAACGTAATATCTAGTGCTGAAAATATATCAGCTGCCAGCCAACAAATGAGTGGCAGTTCAGAACAAATGTCACAAGGAGCTACCGAGCAAGCCTCATCTGCCGAGGAAGTATCATCATCCATGGAGGAAATGGTTGCCAATATTCAGCAAAATACCGATAATGCTCAACAAACAGAAAAAATTGCAGTTAAGGCCTCTGAAAGTATCAGGACTGGGAGTGAATCAACCAATATTACTGCCAAATCAATGAAAGAAATTGCTGAAAAAATATCTATTATCAATGATATTGCTTTTCAGACTAATATCTTGGCTTTAAATGCAGCCGTTGAGGCAGCCAGGGCCGGGGAACATGGAAAGGGATTTGCCGTGGTGGCTGCCGAGGTAAGAAAACTTGCTGAAAGAAGCAAAATTGCAGCCGACGAGATTGATGACTTGTCAAAAAGTGGATTGGAAATTAGTGAAAAAGCAGGAAAACAATTGGAAGAAATTGTTCCCGAGATTGAAAAAACGGCCAAGCTGGTACAGGAGATTGCCGCTGCAAGTATTGAGCAAAATAGCGGGGCTAACCAGGTTAATAATGCTATCCAGCAATTGAACCAAGTTACCCAGCAAAACGCTGCCGCCTCCGAGGAAATGTCCACCAGTAGCGAGGAATTGGCAAGCCAAGCAGAACAATTGAAGGATTTAATTGGGTTCTTTAAGTTGGATTTAACCAATAGGAAGTATACCAGGCAAACGGGAGTTGAAAACTATAAAAGGACAACAGACATTTTTCATTTAGATTTCCAGGACGATAAGAAAAAGCAAAAGGAAAAGAAAGTTGATGTCTCTAAGAAGACAGCCGGGCCTGGAGTTGCTATCAGCATGGAAAATGACGAGAAAGACGAGGAATTTGAAAGCATGTAAATGTCCTGCAAAATGAAAGTTCTTATTATTGATGATCAGGTTTTTTATGCTCAAGGTTTAGTGTCAATAATTAAAAACATTGGCAACATAGAAAAGGTTGAAGTAATTTCTGAGCGCATGTTTATTAAAAATAAATATCCTGAATGTGATTTTATTTTTGTTAACGCGGAGTTAAAAGATATTAGGCAGATTATGAGAAAATGTATCTCCTTAATTGAGAGTGAAAAAATCATTGGCCTTGTCCAGGAATATCAGCACAGTAATGTTAAATGGTTGGAAGAAATGGGCGTCAAAATTATAGATAGGGGCATAAATGAGAATGAACTTACCAGGATTTTACTAAAAACATTAATCTAAAAAAAAGAGGGAGTATTTGATACTCCCTCTTTTTCAATTATAAGGTATTTGCAGCTTGCAATAAATCAGCTTTAATATCCTCCAAATGTTCAATTCCGACAGATACTCTCAATAAACCGGGTTCTACACCAGAAATTTTTTGTTCCCGGAGAGAGAGTTGTTCATGCGTGGTGGAACTAGGATGAATTATCAATGTTTTTGCATCACCAACGTTGGCCAAATGGCTAATCAACTTGCAATTGTCAATGAATTTATCCGCGGCTTCTTTACCTCCTTTTATTTTGAAAGTAAGAACCCCGCCAAAACCGTGTTTCAAATATTTTTTAGCAATCTCATGGTATGGATTTTCTTGTAATCCCGGGTAATGGACTTCTTCCACGAAATCTTGGTCTTTGAGCCAGGTGGCCAGGTTCAATGCATTTTGACAGTGACGTTCCATCCGCAATGAGAGTGTTTCAAGTCCTTGTAAAAGTAAAAATCCGTTAAAAGGACTCATGGCATTGCCATAATCCCGCAATCCTTCTACACGGGCACGAATGATAAAGGCAATATTACCAAATGGACCACCTTCTCCAAATACTTCCCAAAATTTTATTCCATGGTATCCCTCGGATGGCTCGGTAAACTGGGGGAATTTGCCATTGCCCCAATTGAAATTTCCTGCATCAACGATCACACCCCCAATACTTGTCCCATGGCCACCGATCCATTTCGTGGCAGATTGCACCACGATATTAGCCCCATGTTCTATCGGCCTGCATAAATAACCACCACCCGAAAAGGTGTTATCCACGATCAATGGAATATCATGTTTTTGTGCAACTTTAGCGATGGCTTCAAAATCCGGTACATTAAATCTAGGATTCCCTATGGTTTCCAGGTAAATAGCTTTTGTTTTTTCATCTACTAGTTTATCAAATTCAGCAGGATCGTCTCCATCAACAAATTTAACTTCAATCCCTATTCTTTTGAATTGAACTTTAAATTGATTATATGTTCCTCCATACAGGTAAGATGTGGATACTATATTATCTCCCGCTTCACATATATTGGTAATGGCCAAGAACTGTGCCGATTGACCTGAAGATGTTCCCAACGCAGCAACTCCACCTTCCAGTGCAGCTATTCTTTTTTCAAAAACATCGACCGTGGGATTCATGATTCGGCTGTAGATGTTTCCAAATTCCTTTAACCCAAATAAATTAGCGGCATGTTCCGAATTATTAAAAAGGTAGGAAGTTGTTTGATAAATAGGAACGGCCCTTGCATTTGTCGTAGGATCAGGTTCTTGTCCAGCGTGTAATTGTAACGTTTCAAAATGATAATTCTTATTTTCACTCATAATGCATATAATTTTTAATAAATAATGTTCTTATTTTTTATCAAAAATACGATATAGACTTTGAATTGCAAGGATGTAAACTTAATTTAAATTTTATTTATATACATTTCCGATAGGTTTACTGGTATAAGAAGTAATGCCTTGTTTTTGAATGTTTTATTTTTATTTTTTTCATCCATTAATCTAAAAACATTCAAACCTGGAGGAAAAAAGTAAATAGACGCCCGGTTTTACCATTCTGAAGCAATACCGAAAGAGAGCATGAGTTCATAAACAATTATCTGATTTCTATTCGGACACCCATGATTGTTAAAAAAAGAAAATCAATTGAATTTGAAACAAAAACTTTAGGAATCATAGAGACTATAGCAATTCATTCAACCATAAGATAAAAAATCATGAACTTTAATGGGCTATTTTTTAATAAAATACATCGTGTACGTTGTTATTAGTGAAACAAGTTTTACAAATTATACATGATCTATCGGGAAATAAAAAAAATCAATTAACTTGCCCATGGTTGGAAGATTTTTAAACCTGGATTAGAAAGGACTTATCAACCAATTAATGATTGATTATTTATATATTTACATCATGATATATTTTGATAATTTTGGAGAGCGATTCTTTTTTTGTTTATGGGGGTTATATAATATTTAAATAAAACAGATAATGCTTTTTGAATATGAATGACAAAAAAAACATAAATCTTTTGAAAAACATTGAAGTGAGGAAAAGGGAATTTTTCACTAACCCGGTATGGTCTCATACTAATTTTAAAAGATTAGCCATAGTTGGTTACTTGTTGATTTTCTTCTCGTTAAAAGTTTCTTATTCACAGGAAAATGCTGATACCAACCAGTTTCCCGATACCACCAAGGTTTCCGATTCCTACCAAGTCCCCGATACAAACCAGGTAGTTTTTGTTTTTAAAATCAAGGAGGACATTATGGCCGCGGCATTGAGGAAAACAGCAAAGGCTTTTGAACAGGCAAGAAAAGAGAATGCGGATTACATCTTGGTACATATGGATACTTATGGAGGGTTGGTGAATGTTGCAGATTCAATCCGGGAAATTTTCCTTTCCAGCCCTGTCCCGGTAATGGTTTTTATTGATGGAAATGCAGCTTCGGCCGGGGCCTTAATAAGCATTGCCGCGGATAGCATATACATGAAACCCGGATCAAGTATAGGGGCTGCATCCGTGGTAAATCAAACAGGAGAAGTTATGCCAGAAAAGTACCAATCTTTCATGCGTTCGAAAATGAAAGCTACGGCTGAATCTCATGGCAAGGATACAATTATACAAGGAAATGACACCATCATCAAGTGGCGACGAGATCCTCAAATTGCTGAAGCCATGGTTGATCCTCGCATACAGATCCCCGGGATCATAGATTCGACAAAAATATTGACTTTTACCACCGAAGAGGCTTTAATTTATGGTTATAGCGAGGGAACAGCGGAAAATATTCAAGAGGTTTTGGATTTGGCAGGATTATCTAACTACAAGGTAGAATCTTACCAGGTATCTTCCATGGATAAAATCATGTCTTTTCTCCTTAACCCCACGGTACAAGGGATCTTAATCATGTTGATGCTGGGAGGGATTTATTTTGAATTGCAAACCCCTGGAATAGGTTTCCCTCTTGGTGCCGCATTATTGGGTGCTGTATTTTATTTCATGCCCCTGTATCTCGAGGGGCTAGCTGCCAACTGGGAAATTGCACTATTCATCGTGGGTTTAATACTTATTGCCCTGGAGGTATTTATCATCCCGGGGTTCGGTATAGCAGGCATCTCCGGGATCATCGCGGCTGTAGCAGGTTTAACCCTTAGTATGGTTGATAACATTGTTTTTGAAATGCCTACCTTTCAAGGGATAGAAAATGTATTCCAGGCCTTTTTTGTAGTCATTGCTTCCATGGTTATCGGTTTCCTGTTATCCCTATATATCACCAAGAAGATATTTAGCAAAAGAAACTTTTTTAAGCTAGCTCTTAATGATATACAGGAAGTTGAACAAGGATACATTAGCTTTGATTCTACTTATCACATGTTGGTTGGAAAATCTGGAATTGCTAAAACTGTTTTGCGTCCTTCCGGGAAGGTGGAGATTGAAAATGAAATTTACGATGCCCAGGCATTGATGGGATATATAAGTGCAGGGGAAAAGGTTAAAGTAGTTAAATTTGAGACAGGGCAAATACATGTAATCAAAGAACAATAATCTTTATTTAAACAATCCCCGTCTTCTTCCTGTCGGGAGACGCAGGACACCTGGAGGAAATAACTAAATCGTTCCGGGAGGTTAATATAACGACACCCCAATTTTTATTCGAACCCCAATATAATTTTAAATATTCAAATCATATTCTCTCGATCATTGACGAATTTTCACTATTTTTAACTCCCATTAGGTTCATTTCTATAATAAATATTTAAAATAAATTAATATGCTTCTAAGAAGGAACGTGATAAAACTATTTCTTATAATAATTTTAATTTCACAGGGTTGTAAAACAAACAATCTTGTCGAAGAGGTTCATAACATTGATAAGGTAAATATGTTCATTGGCTCTAGTGGTGAACATGTTTCAGAATATGGAGGAACTATTCCTTCCGTAGCCGTACCCTTTGGTATGACTCAATGGACAGCCATGACCCGGGTCAATCATATAAGCAAAATGCCATATCATTTTAAGGATACCGCTATCATAGGATTTTTAGGGACACACCAACCTGCTATATGGATGGGAGATTATGGTTTTGTTTCTGTTATGCCCCAATCAGGAAAACTGGAGGTTTCATTGGAAAAAAGAGGGTATCGTTTTAACCATGAAGAAGAAAAGGCCACGCCATATAGTTATTCAGTGAGAATGTATAATCATGAAGACCAGCCCCTGGATGCAAAAATACTTGCTTCTTCCCGTTGTGCTCGTTTGGTTTATAATTACCCGGGCAATGAAGATTCTTATATGGTTATTGATGGTAGTCGCTTGAAAGATTCTGAAGGATGGATTCAAATAAATCCCGGAAAAAGAGAAATTGTAGGATATAATCCGGATCGTTATTCATACCATTACCATCCCATCGGTCCCGAATTACCCAATTTTAAAGGGTACTTTATTATCCAGTTTGATCAAGAATTTCAAGCATACGGAACTTATAACGACACACTTATTTACGAAGGAAAAAACGAAGAAAAAGGAGATAAAATAGGAGGGTTTATAAAATTTTCCCTCGATGAGAAAAAAGAAGTTAACCTGCTTTTGGCTACATCCTTTATAAGTTTGGACCAGGCTCGTCAAAATTTAGAGCTGGAAAAGAATAACATGGAAGAAAATAACAAGAAAGAATGGGAAGAATACCTGGATAGAATCATTGTTGAAGGTGGGACAATGGATCAGCAAACCATTTTTTACACCGCATTATACAGGTGTTTCCAATACCCCAGGATATTTTCTGAATATGGCCGGTATTACAGTGCATTTGATGATACCATACATGAAGGAGTTTCTTATAATGATTATTCATTATGGGATACATACCGTGCCTTGCATCCTTTATTGACTTTAATTGCCCCCGAACACGTGAGTCCTATGGTACAGTCGCTGGTTCAGATGTACGAAGAAGGTGGATGGATACCCAAATGGCCTAATCCTTCTTATACTAATATTATGATCGGCACACATGCCGATGGTGTGATTGCTGATGCCTGCATAAAAGGATTTGATGGATTTGATAAAACTACGGCTTATGAAGCCATTTATAAAAATGCAATGACACCACCCGATGGTGATTCGACAAAAAAATGGTTAGACCGTGACTACTGGTCTGCATATGAAGCACGGGGAGGATTGACATGGTTTAAACAATTGGGGTATGTACCAGCTGACAAAACCTATGAATCCGTATCAAGAACAATAGAATTCAGTTATGGTGATTATTGTTTGGCTCAAATGGCAAAATATTTAGGAAAAAATGAAGATTTTGAATTTTTTATGAAAAGAAGTAACCATTATAAAAATCTATTCAACGAAAACAATGGGTTCTTTTGGCCCCGGCTGTATGATGGTGATTTTGTCAAGGATGATTATGGGAAATACCGGCCGTTCACCGAGGGAAGTCCCTGGACCTATTTGTTCGGACCCGTCCATGATATAGAAGGTTTGATGGATGTGTTGGGAGGCAAACAGGAATTTATTAAAAAGCTGGATGAAAATTTCGATAGCCTTCATTACCGGCATGATAACGAACCGGGTCATCATTATATTTACCTTTATAACTATGTAGGCCAACCATGGAAAACACAAGAAAAACTCTGGGAGCATGCGGCCAATAATTATAAAAACAGTCCCGGGGGTCTTTCAGGGAATGATGATTGTGGGCAAATGTCTGCTTGGCTCGTGTTTACCAGCATGGGTTTTTATCCCGTAACCCCGGCTAGCAATGTATATGCTCTTGGTGTCCCGATGTTTGATAAAATCACCATCCAGTATAAGGATCCATTACCTAATAAAAAATTCACGATCATTGCACGAGGACTTTCTTCCAAAAATAAATATGTTAAATCGGTTAAAATCAACGAGACAGTACTTGAGCAACCATTTATTACACATGATCAATTGATGAAGGGTGATTCGTTAATTTTTGAAATGGATAGTGTTCCTGTACATGACAAAAAATAATAATTGGTGGTACAAACCATTAAGAAAACAATAAAAAAAAATTAGCTGACGTTTTACTGCCATTAATTATTAAAATGGCGATATGAGATTTGCGTTGTTTTGTTCGATGTTATTGGTTACCAGTTACCAAAGTTTATTTTCTCAAAAGTACACCATAAATGGTTTTGTTGAGGATCCCTTGACCGGGGAGCGATTGATTGGTGTCAATGTTTACGAAGCCAATTCATTGGCAGGAACATCGACCAATACTTATGGTTTTTATAGTCTTACCCTTCCCGGGGACACGGTAAGACTTATATTTTCATATATTGGCTATGAACAGCAAGAGAAAAATTTTTACCTAAATAAGGACACGGTCATTAACTTCAGGTTTGAAGAGGTAGAAAAAATCAATGAGATAACAGTCCATGCGAATAAAACTTCTGTTGAACGGTCGCAGATGAGCATGATCCAGTTAAAGCCAGCTTCAATTGACAAACTGCCTGTACTTCTTGGCGAAAGAGACCTGATAAAGACCCTTCAGCTATTGCCTGGTGTTCAATCCGGCTCAGAAGGCAGCAGCCATTTTTATGTTCGCGGCGGTGGACCTGACCAGAACCTGGTGCTGTTGGATGGTGTTCCAGTTTATAACGTTAATCACCTGTTTGGATTCTTTTCTGTTTTTAATACGGATGCTATACAGGATGTGTCCCTCATTAAAGGAGGTTTTCCGGCAAGATATGGCGGAAGGCTTTCTTCTGTATTGGATATTAAACTAAAAGAAGGGAACAACCAGGAGTTTAAAGGTGAAGGAAGCATTGGGCTCATTTCATCCAAGCTCACGCTCGAGGGACCCTTAATTAAGAACAAATCTTCATTTCTTATTTCCGGAAGGAGAACCTACATTGATATTCTTGCTCAACCTTTCATCTCTATTTTTAACAATGATATAGAAAAATTAAGAGCCGGGTATTTTTTCCATGACCTGAACTTGAAGACAAATTATCTTTTTTCAGGTAAAGACCGGCTATTTTTAAGTTTGTACACCGGAAAGGATAAGGCATACACGATAATGAGGGACAAGTGGGGATATGATGAATACCTGGAAACGATAGAACAAAAGTCACAGTTGTGGTGGGGCAATATCACGGGAGCCCTTCGTTGGAACCATGTTTTCAATAACCGCTTGTTCAGCAATACTACTCTCACATACAGCCGTTATAAATTTTTAGTTGGCGATTTTCAAAATCGCACTACCAATGAATCATCAGAGGAGTATGAACTTAATTATTTTTCAGGGATCAATGACCTTTCAGGGAAAATAGATTTTGACTACTCCCCCTCCCCGGCACATAGTGTGAAATTTGGCGGTAATTATACGCATCACGTATTTCATCCAGGGATATCCGCTTTCTCCTATAAAGAAAATGACGAATCCCCTGTCGATACTACACTGGGCAATGTTGATATTCCTTCAGATGAATTCTACTTCTATGTTGAAGATGATATTAATATAACCCCGAAATTCAAAACAAATATTGGCTTACATTATTCTGGTTTCAATGTAAACAAAAAGTTTTATAACAGCCTGCAGCCGAGGATTTCTTTAAGATATAAGTTTTCAAATGGTTTCGCGGTCAAAGCAGCATACTCACACATGTCTCAGTACATCCACCTTTTGACAAATTCTTCCATTGGGCTGCCAACGGACCTTTGGCTACCAGTGACTGAAAAAGTCAAACCACAACGCTCCAATCAATATGCCATTGGTGCTGTATATACCTTCAATGATAACAATATTGAAATAAGTATTGAAGGTTTTTATAAAGACATGCATAACCTGATAGAGTACAAAGAAGGTGCTTCTTTTTTCTCCGTAGAAAATGACTGGGAAAACAAGATAGAAATAGGCAAAGGGTGGGCTTATGGTGGAGAATTTCTAATCGAAAAAAAATCAGGAAAAACCACTGGTTGGATCGGATATACCTTATCCTGGTCAGAACGCAGGTTTAAAAACATTAGTTTCGGGGAGATATTCCCGGCAGGTTACGACCGTCGGCACGATATCAGCCTGGCAGTTAACAGGCAGTTCAGTGATAGGTTTGATATGGGGGTAGTTTGGGTTTATGGAACAGGTTACCCTGTGACCCTTGCCCTTGAAAAATATCCATATGCACAGAATAATGGATCATTTTTTGGATGGGAAATTCTGAATTATATAGAAAATATCGAAAGCAGGAATAACTATCGTATGCCCGCTTATCACAGGCTTGATATCGGTTTTAATTTTCACAAGAAAAAAAGATGGCATACCAGGACATGGAGTTTTGGAGTATATAATGCCTACAACCGGATCAACCCATTTTACCTTTATTATGATTATAAAGATACTTATTATTATGATGGCTTTTTAAGCTCAAAAAAAGTATTAAAACAAGTAGGTTTATTTCCGCTTATTCCTTTCGTTAGTTATAGTTTTAAATTTTAAATCATGAAAATCATTAATATTTTTGCTGTTTTGATAATTTCTATTTACAGTATCGGTTGTGAAAAAATAATTGAATTGGATGAAACACATCAGGAGAGGGAAATTGTGGTTAACAGTGTTTTTAGAGCTGGCGACACTATAGTCGTTGATGTTTTTCAAACAGTCAGCACCCTTGCGCCTGATACTGCTCACCGATTGAATGATGTGATTATTGAATTTTATGAAAATGACTTGAAAGCTGGAGTATTCACTAATATTGGCAATGGAAAATACCTGAATGAAAATTTTATTCCTACACAAGGAAACAAGTATAGCATTAACGTGAAAAAAGAGGGGCTGGATGATGTGTACGCATCTATCCAGATCCCAAATCCCATTAGGGTAAAAGATTATAAAGTATACGGCAAAAAACCACTTGACCCATATTACAGCTATGAAATGGCACACTTTTCAGTGACTATAGAAGACCCGGCAGACCAGGCGAATTATTATGAATTGAGCGTTGTCGGGTATGGCCTTTCATACAGCACCGATTATTTTTTTAATGAAGAAACAGGGGAATGGGTTTCTATAGTAACTGATTCAAACCAAGTTGTTAGCCAATTAAATTTGTATTCAGACGATCCCATACTCTCTGAAAACTTTTCGTGGTTTGGAAACAACATTTTTTTTGAGGACAGGGCCATTAATGGCAAAACCTATGAATTGGTTGTTTACACTGATTTTTTCTCCATGGGATATACAGAATTTGAAGGATCTGAGGGTTCTGGAGGTTATGGTACATTTTACAACGGGGTCGAATACGATTCATTACATATATTTGTAAATTCCATCCCTGAAGAATTGTATCTCTATAGGACGAGCTTCACAAAACATATCGAAGCAAGCGGAAATCCCTTAGCCCAACCGGTGCAGGTTTTTTCCAACATTGAAAATGGTTATGGCATATTCGCCGGTTATTCAACTACCCTGGTGAAAATAAATAAAGAATCACTGGACAGCCTGCAAATGACAGGACAAAAAGGCCTGTCGATAAAATCATCGTTTAGGGATAAAAATTAAATCTGTCAGGAACGACCCGCCTGGTTCAGGATAATCTTTTCTTTGCAGATCAATGATCTTGAAACCATTTTCCTCCAAGGTATTCTTTAAAAAATCCTCCTGGTGGTAGTAAATAAAAACCTGTCCCTTGTCGCTAAAACAGGTATATCAAACCCTGGTTTCCCATAGATGTTTTCCATGACGCCCAGGAAAGAATAACAAGGGGTTCAAAAGTGGTGAAGCACCCCGGATCCATTTAACCCAGTATTTTCCTTGATGTTTTGAAAAACAGCCTGGCGAGCAGGGTTCCAAGAGTTTATATTAGCCTATCTTCGGCATGCAAGGTAAAAATATTATTGGGTGAGCAGTAGTTTTTTCTGGCAAAAAAAGAATGATTTTTGCTAACAAGGGAAAAAATACAGCATTTGACCAAAATCATAAATTTTTATGCGAGGCTGCTTGGTGGTGAAGAAACCTATAATCTATATGTAAAACCCTGGTAATAATCAAAAGTCCCCAATTTATTTGATGTACATCCACTCTTCCGAATAGACGGAAACCCAGGGAGCCAGGGGAACTGGCCGAAATTATTCAAAAATAAATGATCCCAAAATAATATAGCAATATCTTTATACTTGTTCCGCAAACCCTATTTCGAGGATTCGGGACAGATCGTGCAGGGGGCAATACCACTACCGTTTCAGGTTTTTCCGTCTGTATCAACAAAGTTTCCGCCTCTGTCATCTATTTTTTTATGTATGCCAGGTATTTTCGGTCTGTGTCGGATTGGTTCCCGTGTGTGCCAAAGGCTTTTCCGCCTGTTTCGGATTGGTTCCCGTGTATATCAAATGCTTTTCCGCCTCCCGCATAAGTGGGACAAGTTGTGTTAAATATGTTTCCGTGTGTACCGTACGTGTTTTTCCTCCTTGTTATCAATGAATTTGAAAAGAAATTCTTACAATTTTTCTAATCAATTTTACCCCAACTCGGTCGTTAATAAATGGGTAATCCTCAGGAAGGATGCTGTTAAATATAACTCTACCGACAGAATTACTAATAACTTCATTATTTATCTTTACAAGTATCTCCTCATTTACTGTAATAATATCTCGTTCATATGCCTTTATAGCTAGATCTTCGGAAGCAAACATTCTAGGTTTTTCTACTTCTTCCATGTCAGTCATAAGATAAAAGCCCAAAAGCATATCTTTACTTGGTGATGCTAGTACTTGACTATTAGAAATATTAACAACATTGCTAGAAGCCATCATGTTGTCTTTAGCTTCCTGTACTGCCTCCTCTGTAAGAAGAACATGTACAGCCATTTGGTCTCCGTCAAAGTCTGCATTAAATGCTTTACATATCAATGGGTGAATTCTAATAGCATCACCCTCTACCAATCTTGGATAGAATGCTTGAATACTATATTTATGAAGAGTAGGTGCTCGGTTTAGAAGAACTGGTTTCCCATATATTACTTTCTCGAGCATATCCCAAACTATATCTTCTTCATTGTCAATCATC
>CAZOSQ010000056.1:0-12756 GCA_964582245.1 uncultured Bacteroidales bacterium
AGCGAAGCGATTTCATGACTGAAAGGAATAAAATTAATTTTATTATGATGAAAAGGAACTTTAACCTATTGTGGATCATACCAATCTTGTTTTCCCTGGTTGCATGTGAAAAGGAAAATTCAAGTTTGCTTGGTGGAAGTATGTCTTCAGAGATTGATGGGACTAGTTGGCAAACCATCACCAGGGTAACCACGATTAATAATGGAACCCTTACCATTACCGGTACTTCTTCCGATAAAAAAATACTTACAATCACTATCCATGGAACTTCTCCCGGCACTTATAAAATTTCTGCATCCTCGGGCTCCGGTTGCCAAGCTGTTTTTAAAGAATCTGCTTCCGCCAGCCTTGAAGATACTTATGCTGCTATCAGTGGACAAGTTGATTTAACCGATATCAATACCTCCGATAAAAAAATTTCAGGTACTTTTTATTTTGCTCTTTCCCGGGGATTAAATGATAATTTGCTAATGAACAATGGTGTTTTTTCTAATTTATCTTACAAGGAAAATCAATAAATGCAGAAAAAACACTACTAAAATACTGATGGCCTGTTGAATATCGTGGATAAAACGGCTATTTAACGCAAAATGCGGTACATTTTATCCACGATTTTCTTTTTTTCTATCATAACCTATAAGTGATTTAGTCTTGTTTCTTAATATTCTATTATTACCAGTAGATCGATCAGCCGACCTGGTCGGGTAATACTATCTTTCCTAGATCCTAGAATTCATAGATAGAACGAAAACCATCACCTATTATATCTTTCGCATCAAGGACTGTTACAAAGGCATCATGGTCAATTTCCTTGATAAATTCTTGCAGGGCTACTAATTCCCGTCTATTCACGTTGGTAAATATCATGTTTTTCTCCTGGTTGGAATACATTCCCCTAGCCTGTATATAGGTTCCCCCCCTATTGATTCCAAAAAGTAATTTATCTTTGATCTGTGAATGCTTCTCAGATATAATAAAAACCGTTTTGTTATAGCTAATACCTTCCAGCACCAAGTCTGCAATTTTGCCAGTTACAAAAATGGTGATAAGCGAATATAATGGGATAGCCCAATCTTTAAATACAACGAGCCCTAAAAGTACAATCACCGAATCCACGTAAATCAATAAGGTACCCGGGGTCAAAGAGGAATATTTTGACAAAATCATTGCTATAATATCCGATCCCCCGGAAGTAGCCCTTGATTTAAAAATTAAACCCACCCCGAATCCTATAAGAACACCCCCAAAAATTGAAGATAACAAAGCATCATCTTCCACGAGGGGACTATACCCCCAAACCCATGTAATTAAATCAATAAACAAAGAAGATAAAATAAAACCCACTATGGTTTTTAACCCGAATTTTGCCCCTAAAACTTTTATTCCTATTATAGTCAATGGAATGTTCATCAATAATCCAAACAACCCGATAGGAAATCCACCAGGTGCAAAAGAAATTAAATCCTTGGTTAAATAATTAACCACGATGCCAATTCCAAAAACACCACCCGGAATAATTTGATAAGGGGTGATAAAAAAAACATAACCAATGGCCAAGATGAAGGATCCTGTTAGGATTAAAGCATATTGCTTAAACCATTTCTTTGTGAATAACTTATCAATCTCCAGGTATTTCATTAAAGTTCTTTTGATTAACAATAATAAGGATGACTACTTTATAAAAAATGACATCCTAAACAACTTTTATGATATAGGAATAAATGCTTTTAAAATCCATAACCATTCCATTAAGTATGGAACATTGAATATCCCTTATTTGTTTGGATACTTGTAGCTAAATAATAAGTAATAAGAACAAAATGAACGGGAAAATATATATAATTACAATATCAATCATAACGTTATTGCCGGGTTGTAAATTTTCACTTGAAAAAAAAATACCCTCCCCCGTGGGTCTGACTTGTGAATTGTTATCAAACCCGGCTGATGTAAAAATTGAAGATAAAACCCCCGAATTCTCTTGGGAGATGGTTTCCAATGAACCTAATAAAATGCAAATTGCTTTTTTAATGTTAGTTGCTTCCAGTAAAGAACTATTAGAAAAAGATACGGCAGATATGTGGCAAACCCCCAAGATATACACCAATCAATCAAATAATATAGAATACTTTGGAAAACCTTTGTCCCCTTATACATCTTATTATTGGAAGGTCAAAATTTGGAATAATGAAGGTAAGGAAAGTGATTTTTCAAAAATTCAAGAATTTCATACAGGAAAACTAGATGGAGAATATAAAACAATAAAAAATCCCTTGGCTGAATATCCTATTTTCCCCAAAGAAATATCAAGTTACTCCGATTTTCATTTCATTGATTTTGGCAAAACATCTTTTGGATCTCTCCATCTCAAGCTTAAGAACTTAAAAGATCAAAATGATACCATCACTGTCCGATTAGGAGAAAAATTAAAAGGAAAACGGATCAATTCCCAACCATCCAGGTCCAACTTTTATCTTGAAAAAAAATTGGTTTTATCAACTGGAGAAAGAAAATATACTATTGATTTGCTAGATGTTAAAGATGTTAATAATGATTCATCAAATAGAGTTATACCTTTTAGATATTGTGAATTGGATGGTTATAAATATGAATTAGAGCAAACCAACGCATACCAGGTTGTAGTTCATTATCCATTTGATGAGATGTCTTCCTATTTTGACTGTTCAGAAGATATCTTGAACCAAGTCTGGAACTTGTGTAAACATTCGATAAAAGCCACTACTTATAGTGGTATTTATATTAATGAAGAAGAAAAACAACCTATTGAAGCGGATGCCTATATCAACCAGCTTGCTCATTATTACCTGGATAAGGAATATAACCTGGCACGGTATACCCATGAATACCTACTATCAAAACCCACTTCTTCTTCTGAATGGCACATGCATTCTCTCCTAATGGCATGGGAAGATTATATGTTTACGGGAAATGCAGAATCTATCGAAAAAAATTATGACATTTTAAAAGCAAAAACTTTATGGCAGTTATCCAGGAATGACGGATTAATATCAACCCGTACCAATAAAGTTTCTAAAAGCTTTTTCAATACAATCCATTTGAAGGAAAATTCTTACCTGGAAGATATGGTGGATTGGCCTCCCTATGAAAGAGACAATTATGTTTTCAAAAGAATCAATACGGTAGTAAATGCTTTTCATTACAAAAGCCTGCAAATTATGTCAGAAATTGCCTTAGTCCTTGATAGGCGGGTAGACTATATCCTTTTTAGCGAAAAGGCTGAATTGGTGAAGAATTCAATAAACAAGGTGTTGTTAGATCCGGGAAGAGGAATCTATGTAGATGGGGAAGGAACTAATCATTCTTCACTACATGCTAACATATTCCCGCTGGCTTTTGGGGTTGTCCCGGAAAAATTCAAGAAATCAGTAGTGGAATATATAAAAACCAAGGGAATGGCATGTAGTGTGTATGGCGCTACTTTTCTTTTTGAAGCTCTCTACCATTCGAATGAAGATGAATATGCATTCAACCTCCTTACTTCAACATCAGAAAAGAGCTGGTGGAATATGATTTTATCAGGTTCAACCATTACCTCGGGAAATTGGAGTACTAAAGATAACCCCACTCCTCGAGGTAATTATGCACGGGGTGCAGCACCTGCATTTATTATTCCAAGGTGGATTTTTGGGATAAAACCATTAGAACCTGGATTTGAAACCATCCAGGTGAAACCTCAAGTAGGTTTAATGAAAAAAGGAGAAATAAAGGTTCCTTCCATCAAGGGGCCTATTGAAGTTAAATTCGAAACCGATCATAACACTTTTTTCAATTTAAGGGTGAATATTCCAGCCAATACAAAAGCAAGGATTTATTTACCTTCCCTGGTAAAAGACGAACCTGGTATCACCGTGGTTAATAGAAAAAACCATAATCCAGTTAAAAAATACATCATACTTGAAACGGGCCCGGGGCAACATGATTTTACCCAAACCAAATAAAGATGTTTTGGTAATGAATTAGGATCATTGAATTTATATCTTGTTCGGCTAAACTATTCTTTTGCCTAAAACCGGTAGATTCTAAATTCAATGGACCCGGTTTGTGTCAATAAATAATAAGTGTCTTATTATTCATGAACAAGCATTACGTTATAAACAACCGATGTTGTTGCCACTTGAAGCAAATAAGTACCTCTTGGAATGTCTTTCAAATCGCATGCAAGGGTTCTTTCCCTTGTTTTTATATCTGAACGAGCTATCACGATGCCATTCATATTAATTACTTTTACTGATTTCACCTGTTCATTATCATTTTTTAATTCTATAAAAATTCTTTCCTTGAATGGATTAGGATATATTTTAACCCCGGTTTCCCGGTCGACCATCATCATGGGAACCGAATCACAATAATATAGATAAACAGGTTTTTCCACCGTCGTTTTACATCCCCCGGGAGAAGTAGCAGTTAATTTTGTATCGTAAATTGTATCATTCCCGGTTTCATTATTGAATGTATGAACCGGTTCTCTTTCCGTGGAAATAAACCCATCTCCGAAATTCCATAACAACCCGCATCCCTCGCAACCTTCTGCACTTAAATTTATTATCAACTGGTTGCATCCTGAATCTTTATCCATTGCGAAAGAAATGGAAGGCCTTGGCTTGATTTTGATAATCCTTGACAATGAATCGGTGCATTGATTTTGGTTGATTACCACAAGCTGAATGGTGTCTATTAACAACCCGCCTGAAATGTTATCATATTCCAAGTAAATTAATGAATCATATCCGTTAATACCTGTTGAATCGGGATACATGAGATCTAATTCATTTTTATACCTCCATTCGTAATGGTGATTTACACCTACGCTTTCATCTTTAACCAGTACATTTAAAGGAGCACAACCGGAATACTGGTCAAGAGAAAAATCAGCTTTTAATGGCTTTGAGACATCCACGAGTATTTCTATAGAATCTTTTTTATTACATGCCCCGCTAAAATGTGCTTTGTATAAAATAGATTCAAGGGTATTCACAATGGTCGACTTCGCATAAGGATCTTTCAAGCCTTTAACAGGAGTCCATTTGACAAAATGATCATTATCAACAAATATTCTAGCAGAATCGCCATGACAAAGGCGTATATCCCTAGAATGTTCAATTGAATCCATATCCAGCTCCACACCAACATGTACCTTCTTTACCAGGGTTGTTTGACATCCCAAGATATTGGATGAAATAAATTTCACCTGGTAAGAACTATCTTTTTTTGAATTATTGCTAAAAGTATAATTGGGATTTGATTTCAAAGATTCACTACCATCCGGAAATTCCCAATGAAAACTCGAACATTCAAGGCAGCTATCTAGCTTGAAAGAAACCTCCAATAACTGGCAACCCGTATCTTTATCCATTGAAAATGAAACACGTGGACGAGGGTTGATTGCAACATATTTTGTCAATGAATCCGTGCAATGATTATGGTTCATCACCACGAGTTGGATAGAATCGGTTTCTAACTGGCCTGAAACATTATCAAACAGCACATTAAAGATAGAGTCATAGCCAAGGTTACCTGTTGAGTCCATGTACATGAAGCTAGAATCCTCATGGTATATCCACTTGTAACGGTGACTTACACCTAAACTTTTATCTTTAACCTTTATATTCAAAGGAGCACAGCCGGAATCGGAATCAATAGTAAAATCGGCTTTTATGGGAGGGGCTACGTCAACGAGTATGGATGTGGTATCGTTGGGAAAATCGCAAAACCCTTTCGAGATTCCCATGTACGTTGTCGATTTATTGGTTTTAACCACTGTAACAGGAGAATAGGGATCTTCCAGTCCTTCTTGGGGTTCCCACTTTATGAAAGGTCTTTCACTGCCTTTTAATTCTAAGATACCGGGATCGCCATGACATAACCGAACATCTTTTTGGAATAAAGGAGATTCATTTTCATTCGTGAATTCATTAAAATCTGAAAAATAAGCAAATTTTGTTCCGCCTCGTGTATTCCCATTAACCAATCCCAAGTGAAAAACATCGCTGTCATTAGAGATGGTGTATTGCGTGTTGGGAGCAAAGTCCGAATCGGGAAAGGGTCCAACCCTTATAGCCGACCAGGTGGAATTTATTTGGGTGAATGTACCGGGTGTCCAGGGGACTCCATTTAATCTAAAACCGTTTTTTGCGCTTTTTCGGGCCATGATGTTCATGTAAAAACGGTCAGGATCCCCGGTGGCACGGGTGAAGGATACCTTGGTAGAGCCAGTACAACCATTGATTGGTGGCAATATTGCTTCACCAATTTCACAATTAAAGCCAGTCAAATGCAAGACATAGGAAGGCATCGTGGTGCTGACATGGGTAAAAGGATCTGTCATTTCCCAAATGTATGTTTCTTGGTCATCAATGGTTGCTTCAAATATACCATTGATAAAAACTTGGGTATTATCCTCGGTGGCTAAAATGTGCAGGGTTTCTTGATTGATAGGAATTGTATTTTGAAGAGTTCCGGGAGAATAAAGTAGATCATAAGGAGGGGCACCCACCGGGGGTTTGTAAAGATACCTGTATTTACTTTCATTTTTGGTTTCATGGCTTGTTAATTCCCCGCGCATGGCAATGTATTCGGTACCAATCATCCTGGTTGGTATTGTTTGATCACCGGCAAAATCATAACATGTATTCACCAATGCTTTCATGGAATCATCCTTCAGGGAAACAGCAATTTTTTTATTATAATTTCCAGCTCCATCCTTGGCTCGTATAATCATACCATCCAGGTGATCACGGCCAGCCCTTCCAAACCGTTTATCGGAAGAATATTTTACTGTTGAACCATCCCTAACTTCAGCTTCCAAGTTGGCATAATTGAATGCTGGGGCAAAGGAAAAAGTTTCCCCGCGGTAAAAAGGACCCAGGGTATAGGTAGACCCTGTGGCTCCCCCATCAAGAGTTGGTCTTCCATCACCGGCAAAAACGGATTTGTTTTTTGGAACAACTATTTCCAGGTAGGTGTCATCTTCCGTTACTACCACATCGGCAGAGGAATAAGCTGGATAGGTCCAATTTTGATTGTTGTTGTACATCCGGGTTTGAAAAGATGTGTAAAATTCAGAACCCAAACCATTTTTACCTTTTAAGGAATAATAGCCAGGATTATTATGGGTTGCTATAAAATAATATGCTGTAATAGGTGCTGTTGACATGATGTGGATACCTTTGTTACTTTTACCGGGAAGTAAAGTATCATACAATTCATCCCATGTATTTTCTATCAAGTCAATCCAGGGGGTAAGGTCAAATGAATGTTCGGTTTGAGAAGCCAAACTAAAAGTAGTATCAGGAAAATCAGGCTCCTTGGGCATTTCTATGGTGATGGTGGCGGGTAGCTCGTTCGTGGTAAATTTTAGGTAAATAGGTTCACCACCGGGGGGTGCATGGTTATAGGTAACTTCGGGTGCCACAAACCAGAATTCGGTATCGGTTTGACTGTAACTAAAAAAAGAAATCAAGGAAAAGAACAAAAAAATGTAATGCTTTTTCATCATATAATAATTTGTATTAAATTGGTATGATGGAACATACATGTTTAGGAATTATTATACCCCTGTGTTTGCGTTTTGTTAAACATGGATATTTCATATAAATTAAATTTTAATGTTTCGTTAACATGGTTTAAAATAATTAAAATCAACTTAAATGGTTGATTGATTGCAAACACTGGTTATATAAAGTAAAAAATTTTACCAAATTTTAGCACAAAAAACAAGTTCAAATAATCTTGAAACAACAACTTATATTCAGGTTCATTGCTGGTGATATGTAACATCGGTAGAAATATCTTCTTACCAAGCCGGTGTGATACCTTGTTGATTTACCTAATATTCTACCCGGTGAATCAAGTATGACGCATCACATGTACAAATATACAAAAATAAATTAAAAAAAATCATGGGAATTTAAATAGTAAACAACTTTGTATTCAAAGATCATCTAAAATATACGGCATATATTTACAATATAACCTGCATCAATACCCTGACACCGAACTTTTGTACATTCGGATTATCCAGGTAAGCTAACCTCCACATGGCATCCACCCGGAATAGCTTGAGAATGTTTTCTACGCCCACCCCGGCTTCATAATAAGGTTTCGTTAATCCGTTCAAATTTGCTGGAAGAACCATGACTACTTGGTTTTCTTGTTGAAGTTCCCCGATGAGCGCCCGTCCGGATAATACTTCCCGCCAATCTAACTTTCTCAATAGAGGGATCTTATTCAAGAAAAATCCTTGAAAATGATGTTCGGCATATAATCCCGTGAACTGATCACTCACGAACTCGTAATAGTTCATCATATTAAAAGCATATTTATCAAAGGCATAAGTTTCATTTCCCTTGTGCAATTCAAGCAAAGGAAAGGGTAAGGTTCCCCAGATTTTTCCTGCTTCCAATGTATACCTTAGATATCCAAGGGGATTTAACTCCAACTTGTCTGATATATTCATGTAAGCTTTTACATATTCTCGCGAACTATTAAAAAGCCCGGGTATTCCATAAGAAAAATCAAATTCTAAAACGGGATATTTCGTTCCCAAACTAACACGTTCAAATTCCCCGTAGACAAATTTTTCATCCCAGGCAAAACGTGTATTTAGGGTTAGTTCGGCGTTGATAATGGAGGAAATAGGGGGAAATTCTACTTCATTTCTTCCATAACCAATAAATGGAACAGCTTCCACGGGATAAATCTGCTGGTGGCGGAAAGTCAAGGAATTGGAAAATCCTGTAAACCATTCTCGTTCATAATGAAACTTATATTCTCGAACCATGGTTAACTTATCATTTGGGGTTCTTCGCAGCAAGGTTGTCATGATGTTGTCCTCGAGAAAAGCATTATTACCCTGGCCTAATTGCCTTCTATCGTGGCTAAAAATGAATTCCACCGCCCTCCGCGGGTTCTTATTAAAAATGTACAATGCTCCCAAACCATATTTAAATTTTTCATCACCTAGGCCGTATGCAACATGTCCTGTTAACATGATTTTTTTACTGAAACTATTGCTTGTCCTCCCTCCCACTCTAAACCTATGTCCTTCAACATAGTTGTGACTATAAGTCGAATAATAAGGCCCATATTCAAAAGGCCCGATTACATAATAGTAGGTAGTTAATAAACTAATTAAGTCATAGGTGAATTTGAATAAGGGAACCTCTTGGATGGAATCAGCCACTTCGTAGATCTTTTCTTCTTTCATTGTTAATGTTTCATGGCGGTGCATATTCCAAAAAGCGGTGTCTTTTTCCATTACATCTTCATCCACGATTAGATTGGTATTGATTTCCTGTAAGGTATCAGGTATGCTAATGTTCAATTTTATATCCTGGTAAGATGAAATTTTATTCCCGAAAAAACCCAAGGTTTTATCCGATAGGTTGAAATCAACAATATGCTTTTCACGGGTTAAAAACCAAGTAGAATCATTTATTCGTGAATAATCGAATCGAACGGCATAATCATTTATAAAATTAATATTTGCATCTTTGGCCATTCTCAGTTCTATTTCCTTGATGGCAAATGAAGAATCCACTGCTATAAAATAACCTGAGAAGGTTCTTTCTTGCTTCCTTTTGGGTTTAAATGAAATTTTATAACATTTCTGCCCATCAACAGGCAGGGTATCCAGCAAGAAATAGTTGTAATACATTAACCCGAAATCAGCTATAGGACTCACGAATCCAGGTTCAAAAATGGTCATGAAGTTATCATATATCTCCACTTTCTGGTACATTTTACCGGTAAATTGGGCAAGGCTTTCATTCCGAACACCCGAAATTTTAGATGCCTTCACTCTTTCAAGCTCCTTAGAAGGCTCCGAGGTAAAATAGTAATCTGAAATTGATTCTGTCAAAAGCACGGGCAAATAAGGCTTTCCTGTTAAACTGGAAGTATCGATATTTTCAAAAACAAATTGAAACTGGTTAAAAATTTTTCTTTTTTGGAATTTTTCATCCACGTTGTTAATATCGACCTGTATCTTATTATATATTTCACACTGGTAAGAAGAAATATTTTTAGAATGATTATTTTCCTTATTCGCAATTATTTTTTTTAAGATAGGGTGTGCAGGATTTCCTTTTGGTTTAATTACCACTTCATCAATTTCATAATTGTCGGATTCTAACTCAATATCAAATGTTTGAAAAATGAATTTTTGCACAGCCACTTTCCGGGGTAAGTATCCGACACTTGAAAATTCCAAGGTATCAGTTGCTTTTTTTGTTTCTAAAAAATAATTACCTTGAAAATCAGAAACAGTGCCAATAATTGTCCCCTTGAAATAGATATTTGCAAAAGGTATAGGTTCTTGAGTTTCTTTATCTACCACTTTTCCCCGAATTTTTGTCACCTGGGAAAATAGATGAAGCGGTAAAAAACAAATAGCAATAACAAAAATAGATAATTGACGCATAAAGAAAAAAATGTACTTAATTTTAGTTCAAAAAGCTTATAAACTTACAAAATTTAAAAATATACACAAGTTCTTTTTTTATAATTTTTATTTTATTTTGACTTGACAGATTTATAAATCCTTGTAATTAGACAAAAACTGGGGCGAAGCAACAATTAGCCCAAGCTAATGCTTGATTTATTAAAAGGGGAACATCACTAAATATCTTCTTTTATTTTAAAAGATATAGTGATGCGTCACATGTATTAAAGCGCATCGGATTCACCTTCAACCCGGCATAGTGGCTGAAACGTCAGGACGCTTTATCATTGACAAGACACTAGTAAGTAATCAACCGTGGTTTCCATTAAACATGAATACTCATCACTAGCTCCGTAATAAATAAAAAGTTTTCCATCTTTCTCAACAATGCCATTCGTGAAAATTACATTCCCAAAAAAACCTTCTTTCTCGTAAGGAGCTTCCGGGATTAAAAATGGTTCCTCTCCCCGTGCCAAAACTTGAGAAGGATCATTTAAATCTAACAAAAGGGTGAATAAACTATAAACCTGGTTTCTTCCCTTGCCATGATAAATTTGCAACCATCCCCGGGGGGTTTTAATGCAAGGAGCTCCCCCTCCTATTTTCATTTCCTCCCAGATCATGTCACGAGGTCGTGCAATACATTTATGATTTCCCCAGTGAATCAAGTCGTGGGATTCGGCGATCCATATAGATGGCCGGCCGAAACCACTGTTATTGGTTCTATGCAAGGCATAATATTTTCCATTTATCTTTTCCGGGAAGATAGCAACATCTTTGTTCTCGGGGTGAAATATTATACCCAACCTCTCTATACTTCTAAAATCATAGGTCTTGGCTAAACTTGTAGCCCAACCATCCTGAGATATACAGGTGTAATTTATAAAATATTCATCCCCTATTTTCACTGCCCTTGCATCTTCGACACCAAAAAATTCGGATGGCAAGGATGGAAAAATAAAGGGTTCATCATCAACTTTAAAATTCACGCCGTCCTTGCTCCTTGCAATCCTTATGTGGCTGATAGTAGAAAGATAATCGATATTTTTATATACCACTCCCCGGGTATCTTTTAGTTTCACGTGTGGATCGGCGGAAGAAAAAGTCATAACATCGGGCTTCCCGATCTTGCCATCGAATTTAACCACGGGAATAGATATGCAGCCTGTTTCGGCAATGCAATCTTCCGCAACTCTCATTAAAAGTAATATTTCATCATTAAATTCAATTGCACCCGGGTTAAATGCCCCCCTTACCCTGTATCTTGGATTGGTCGGCTTAACCATACTAGGGGTAACAACAGGGTTTTTTTCATTTCTTTTTATCATAATATCAAGCTAATATTAATCAAATTCAATGGGTTTAAAGTCATCAATATCTTCTGTATCCTTCGGGTTCATTCAGGTAAACATATTCGGCTTTTCCCAGTGGATTGGAAATAAGTTGACTGTATACAGATACGTGTTTGGATGCAATTTTTTCCCAACCAGCCTGCTCCTTAATGTATATTTCCATCGATTTTTTAAATTGGGATCGTAACTCCCGGTCATTCAAAATACGTATTATGTTGTTTGCATAATCATTGTCATTACTGCATACAATACCTGCTTGACACCTGTTTAATATATTTTTAAAAGCGGTTAAACCCGACGTAACCACAGGAATGTTCATGGCAATGCATTGCGATAAAATCCCGCTTTGTGCACCTCTTTCGTATGGCAAAACCACCACATCTGCTGCTGAAAGTATAGTGTCAAAAGTATATTGAGGAAACTGTCCCCTAAAAATCTTTATCTTATCACTGAACTCCGAGTTATGGATCAATGTATAAAAAGATTCTTTATACTCATCAAATGCGGCATTCCTTGATTTCCCTGCTACAACCAACACAGCATCTTCTTCTTGTTTAGCTATATCGGGAAACATCTCAACCAGCTTATGAAAATTCTTGGATGGCCTGATATACCCGATTAAAAGGATTACTTTCTTTCCATGTAAACCAAGTTTTTCCTTGGCACCTTCCACGGGTCCTATTTCTCTTATACCATGTTCAATAACTTTGTATTTTTTACTCGGTCCAAAATATTTAACCAGGATATCCCGCTGGAATGTTTCATGCACGATAATGGAGGAACTTTCTTCAATAATATATTTTAAAAGCGTTTTTTCTTGCTCTCCCATATCATCGTTAACCGTATGCAAGGTAACCACAACAGGTATATTAGCAAGTTTGAAACGCAAAAGGAGTTCAACCACGGCAACACCCTTTTGTG
>CAZOSQ010000057.1:0-12613 GCA_964582245.1 uncultured Bacteroidales bacterium
AGAGGGACACTTGGTGATGATTACAACATGGGCTCTCTTTGTTTGATGTGATCTTTCACGAAGGCGACCCAGTGGAAGCAAGTAATCACGGGTGATAAGACGATTATAATCCACCAGAAGTATGGAAAGACCGGGTTTAACATAACGATGTTGAAATGCATCATCAAGCAGGATAACATCAGGGGGTTCTTTCTCCGCCAGGAGATTTTCAATACCATGCACGCGATCCTTGTCTACAGCGACAGTTATGGAAGGAAACTTATTTTTTATTTGAAGAGGTTCATCACCCACTTCCGGGACGGTGGAATTTACATTTACTTTAAGGAAATTATGGGTCTTTCTTTTATAACCCCTGCTTAAAACTGCTACTTTGAAAGTATCTTGCAAAAAGGAGACAAGATATTCGGTGTGGGGGGTTTTTCCCGTCCCTCCCACGGTTATATTTCCGATGCAAATGACGGGCTTCTTAAATGTTTTCGAGGGTATAAGCTTAAGATCAAAAAGCTTATTGCGGAAAGCTACAGATATTCCATATAATATGGTTACCGGGTATAATAAAAGGAAAGAAATAATGTTGATCTTGGGCTTTCTCATTTATAAAATTGGAATTATCAATAGTTTCTTATCCATGTTAAATATAGAAAACTTAAATACCATATCAAAACAATAAAATACTAATTTTCATTTGTATGTTTTTCTTTTATATAGTAATCTTTAGAAGGATAATAATTTTTTTTAGAATTCTCCATGTACTGTTTTGAAAATTAAAGGAAAACCAGGTCTTTAATATCTATTTTTAAACTGGGTATACGATCTTAATAAAATCATGTTTTCTTTATAAGGTATTTTTTTAAAAAATATTGTAACATTGTAATATTGTATCTTGTTTTTATGGATGCAAAATACTAAATAATGTTGAGAAGGTTTATATTTTTATTCATCTTAGTTACTTTTTTTTCCCCCGGCAATGCCCAGTATTATTCAGGTGGAGAGAGTCCTTCTTCGATACGTTGGTTGCAGGTAAACAATGATTCTTTTAGGTTGATTTTCCCGGAATCTTTTTCCAAACAAGCAGTTTCTTTTTTAAACTACCTGGAATATTCTTCTTCTTTTACCAGCGATTATTATAATATTTCCCCGAGGAAATTGAAAGTTATCCTGCATAATCATAGCGTGAATTCAAACGGGTTTGTTGCCTTGGCTCCCAGGAGAATGGAACTTGTAACCACGCCCCCGCAAAATATTTATCCCCAACCTTGGATGCATCAACTGGCCCTTCATGAATATCGTCATGTGGCTCAATTAAGCAAATTGAATAGGGGAGTTACACGTTTTTTGTCTTATTTGCTCGGTCAACAAGGGCCAGGTTTAATTTCAGCAATGATTCCCCGGTGGCTCTACGAGGGGGATGCTGTTATATCCGAAACAGCATATTCTTATGCAGGCCGCGGGAGACAACCTTTTTTTAAAAAGCAATACAAGGCACTGGTACTTGAAAAAGACACTCTTTACCCTTTTATAAAGGCTATCTTTGGCTCCTATAAAGATTTTGTTCCAAATCATTATGAACTCGGTTATTTCATGTCTTCCTACGGGAGGATGAAATATGATAAACAAATTTGGGAAAGAGTTTTCCATACCACGGGTCATTATCCTTTCTTAATTATTCCAAATTATTTCAGTTTAAAATGGAACTATAAAACGACAAAGACCAGGATCTATCATAGTACCTTTGAATACCTCGAGAAAGAATGGAGAGATGAAGAAAAGGAGTTTCCCGATGATTTTTTTAATGAACTTGTTTCAAATAAGGATAAAGTATATACTAGTTACCGATCTCCCGTAAATTTGAATCAAAATTACCTGTTAGCACAAAAATCAGGATTGGATATTACCAGGCGCTTTGTAATCATCAATAAAAAAACAAGGGAAGAATTTGTCTTGTACAAACCGGGTACATTGCTTTATGATCATATGTCTTTCGCGAAAGGAAAGTTGGTGTGGTCAGAAAATATCCCGGGAACTCGATGGCCCAGGAGAAGTTATTCTGATATAAAACTCATGGACATTGAAACGGGTAAAGTACGTTTTATAACACGACGGGGAAGGTATTTTGCACCTGCTATATCCAATGATGGATCAAAAATAGCAGCTATCCGGGTTACCTTGGACAACCAATATTTTATCGATATCCTGGATGCTTTTAACGGTACCATTCATACATCTTTTCCCACCCCATCCAACGTGTTTGTTCAATTCCCTTCTTGGTCAAATGATGATGGTCAATTGGTAATGACGGGGGTTTCTGAAGAAGGAAAGAATATTTTAATGCTGGATGTTGAAGCGGGAAACTGGAGAGAAATTTTACCATTTTTTTACGAAGATATTAGTAAAACAGTTTTCTTGGATGATCAACATGTTCTTTATAGTGCATCTTATTCTGGAATTGATAATATTTTCGCTTTAAATATTAAAGAAAATAATATCTTCCAGGTTACTTTTAGCCGGTTTGGAGCTTATGAGCCCCAGCCTTTTGCTGGTGGGGACAGCTTGCTGTTTTCTTATTATACGGCGAATGGTTATAAATTGGCCTCTGCAGGTTTTAATTTTTCCTCCTGGAGACCTTTTAAATTCGAAAGAAAAAATGAAACCGGGTTACTCGAAACAATAACCCGGCAGGAAAACCCGGTTTTACAAAATGATTCCATTCCAACAAGGGAATACGAGGTAAAACCTTACAGGAAATGGTTGAACGTGTTTAATATTCATAGTTGGATTCCCATCGCCATTGATACCGATGATCTCATGAATTTCAATTTTGGAGAAATACCAGTTTACCCCGGATTCAGCTTGTTAAGCCAAAACCATTTAAGCAGTGTCATTTCTACGATGGGATATGCCTATAAAAATGGTTACCACACGGTCAATGGCCATTTCACGATAAGATCATTTTACCCGGTACTTGATTTGGCTTTTGATATTGGGGGGCCGGCAGAAACTATTTCTCCTTCGTACGATGGGATATTTTTAGAAGAAAAAATAAGCAAACATTTAACGGGAAAAATATTTGTTCCATTGAATTTAACCAGGAACAGGTTCATTCGCAACTTAACGCCCGCTGTAACAGCCACATATCAAAATACCCAGGTATATGATTCTATGGGATTCAAAGGGCAAGGAGTATTGTTATTATCCAATGATATTTTTTTCCGCAATGTTTTAAGGCTTGCAAGAAGGGATATTTACCCGCGGTGGGGGCAAATAGTGAATTTAAGGAGTATTCATTCACCTATTTTTAATGATGATTTATACGGATATGCTTACACGGGAAGAATCAACTTGTTTTTTCCCGGTTTACTAAGGAACCACTCCCTTCTATTAAGGGCTGGTTTCCAAGCACAATTTTCAGACTCTTTATATTTTAATGATTTTATCATACAGCGAGGATTTGACCAAAAAAAGGCGAAGGATATCTACCTTTTTTCAAGTGATTATGTAATGCCCTTGTTTTACCCTGATTGGGAACTTTGGCTGATGTACATCAAAAGATTTAGAGCCGGTTTGTTTTATGACTTTGCCCAGGTTCATGACCAAGAAATAATGAACCGGCATTCTTTAGGAGCCGAGGTGCTAATGGACTATCATTTGTTGAGGATCATCATGCCCTTTAGCACCGGTGCCAGGTTTGTTTATATTCCAAGTGAGAATCGAAGCCAGGTGGAATTAATATTTTCTTTGAATATCAGTGGGTTTTAACTTACTCTGCCGTAATGCCCTTGATTAATATCTCGAGTATTTGTATAGCTGCATAAGATATTGAAGTTCCCGGGCCAAAGATTGCCACAACACCTTTATCATATAAAAATTCGTAATCTTGTGCCGGTATTACACCCCCGGCAATTACCATGATATCTTCACGACCTAGGTTTTTTAATTCCTTGATAACCTCGGGAATCAATGTTTTATGCCCGGCAGCTAAACTAGAAACTCCAAGTACGTGTACATCATTTTCCACTGCTTGGCGTGCAGCTTCAGAAGGAGTTTGGAACAAGGGGCCGATATCTACATCAAAACCTATGTCCGCGTAACCGGTGGAAACTACTTTGGCACCTCGATCGTGGCCGTCCTGGCCCATTTTAGCAACCATGATCCTGGGTTGCCTACCTTCAAGTTTGACAAAAGTGTCAATCAAAGATTTTGCTTTTTTAAATTGTTCATCGTGGGATGATTCGGAAGAATATATACCCGATATGGAGCGAATAACTGCCTTATAACGGCCTGTTACCTTTTCAATGGCATTTGATATCTCCCCGAGTGTACATCTCTTTTTAGCGGCTTCTATGGACAATTCAAGCAGGTTGCCTTTTCCTGTTTCAGCAGCCAATGTAATTGCATTTAATGCTTGTTGAGTTTCAGGCTCGTTTCTTTCTTTCTTAAGCATTTCTAAACGTTTGATTTGTGAAATGCGCACAGCCGTGTTATCCACTTCCAGTATATCAATGGGATCTTCTTCTCCCGATCGGTACTTGTTTACTCCTACAATGATATCTTTACCTGAATCTATACGAGCCTGTTTCCTGGCAGCAGCTTCTTCGATCTTCATCTTGGGGATCCCTGTTTCAATGGCCTTGGCCATCCCGCCAAGATTTTCTATCTCCTCGATTAGTTTCCACGCCTTATGTACCAATGCATGGGTAAGGGATTCAACATAATAGGAACCTGCCCAGGGATCAACCTGTTTCTCGATGTAGGTTTCTTCTTGCAAGTAAATCTGCGTGTTCCTGGCAATCCTTGCAGAAAAATCTGTTGGCAGTGCAATGGCTTCGTCCAAGGCATTGGTATGCAATGATTGGGTATGCCCTAGCGCAGCAGCCATTGCTTCTATATTTGTACGGGTAATATTATTAAAAGGGTCTTGTTCTGTTAAACTCCACCCCGAGGTTTGGGAATGGGTTCTTAAAGCCAAGGATTTAGGATTTTTCGGGTTAAATTGTTTCACTATTTTTGCCCAAAGTAACCTAGCAGCTCTCATTTTGGCGATTTCCATGAAATGATTCATGCCGATGGCCCAGAAAAAAGAAATCCTAGGTGCGAAGGCATCTATATCCAGACCTGCTTTCATCCCCGTTCGTAAATATTCCAAGCCATCTGCCAACGTGTAAGCCAATTCAATATCTGCCGTGGCACCCGCTTCATGCATATGGTAACCCGATACGCTTATGGAGTTGAACTTGGGCATGTAACGAGAGGTATATTCAAAAATATCGGCAATAATTTTCATGGACATGTCCGGTGGGTAAATATAGGTATTCCTCACCATGAATTCTTTTAGGATATCGTTTTGTATGGTGCCACTTAATTTATCGGGCGATACACCTTGTTCTAAGGCAGTGACAATATAAAATGCCATAATAGGTAAAACCGCACCATTCATGGTCATGGATACCGACATTTTATCGAGGGGAATCTGGTCGAAAAGAATTTTCATGTCTAGGATGGAATCAATTGCCACACCAGCTTTCCCAACATCACCCATCACACGTTCATGGTCAGAGTCGTATCCCCTGTGGGTGGCCAGGTCAAAAGCGACCGAAAGGCCTTTCTGACCGGCGGCCAAGTTTCTCCTGTAAAAAGCGTTGGATTCTTCTGCTGTGGAAAACCCGGCATATTGCCTAATGGTCCAAGGGCGCATCACGTACATTGTTGAATATGGACCGCGCAGGAAAGGAGGTATTCCTGCCGCATATTCCAAGTGTTCCATCTGTTCGAGGTCTTCCTTCGAGTAAATATTTTTCACCGGAATTTGCTCCGGGGATATCCATTCATGGAATTCAATACCATTCTCAATGCTTTTTTTATTTTCTTTATAACTAAACTTGTTAAAATCAGGCCTGCTTGTTTTTATCATGGTTCTATCTTGATCAAAATTTGGAATGTTACTTGATGTTCAATAACTCTTGAAATTTTTCGAGTTCTTTTAGCATGTTTGATCGCAAGTGTATAAAATGAGATAATCCCTTGGATTGTAGTTCTTCTAAAATACTCGCGGGATATCCTGCTATCACCAGTACTGCTTTATCTTTCACTAATTCTAGGGCTTTGGGTGCTGTATCCTTGTATTCATCATCCGAAGAGCAAAGGACTATGATGTCGGCTTGTTCCTTCAATGCAATATCTATACCCTCTTCCATATCTTTGTGAAATGGAATAAATACAACATCAAATCCACCGCACGCAAAAAAATTGGCAGAAAAATCGGCCCTGGCTTTTTTCATCACCGGGTTACCATAGGTAACCAAGTATACCTTGGGTTTACAGCGTAATTTCTCTACCTTCAGCCGCATTTTTTCAAATTCTTGTGCACCCCTTAACCTGGGTATTGGTTCAGCTACCCGGTTTTCTTTTAGGGTTGCACTGGGGAAAACAATATTTTTGTCAATTTCAGCTATATATTCTTTCTGGTTAGGATATTGGTTTGTTCCAAGTAAAATATCCTTCTTGGTGGCGATATTTTGAAGTCTCGTATTTGCAGTTTCGCCTACTTGTTGCTGTATAATTCCTTCCTTGAAATTTTTGATAAATCCTCCTTTTTCTTCGATGGAAATGAATAATTTCCATGTCTCTTCAAGCAAAGAATCGGTTAATTTTTCAATGTAATAGGAACCTGCACCAGGGTCAATAACTTTATTCAAATGAGCTTCTTCTTTTAGCACGATTTGAATATTTCGAGCCACTCTTTCCGTGAAAGAGCTTGATTCTTGGTAAATACTATTGTGGGGTGTCACTTCCAGGGAATCAGTTCCCGAGACAATTGCGGCCATCGATTCGGTTGAAGCTCTCAAGATATTCACGTGTGGATCAAAAATTGTCTTGTTCCAATCTTCGGTAACCGTGTGAATGAACATCGGGGGTTGGTCTTGTCCCAGACCGAAAGCATCTAAAATAGTTCTCCATAATAATCTTGCTGCTCGTAGTTTGGCAATTTCCATGAAATAATTTGAACCACTGGCAAAATTAAAAATAAGACGCTTGGCGGTTTCCTCGACCGGTATACCTTGTTCTTTCATTTGAACAAGATAATCACTACCCATGGATAGGGTGAAAGCTAGTTCTTGCACGATTGAAGCGCCAGCATTTTTTAAATAGTTTCCTTTTATGGATGTTACCTTACACCCGGGAAGCTTATTTTGTACTTCTTGAAGAATTTCCTTGAGTGTTTCAAAATCTTTTTCACCATTGTAAAAATTGCCGGTAGAAATTAATTCACCTATTGGATCAAAATCTAAGGAGCCGGTAAAATCTTCCTTTTTTATATTTTTTAAATAACCAAGAATTTCCTTGGTTTGATTACCGGTTACAAGGTGGACAGGTATGTTGGAGGGTAAATTATCCAAAAGAAGGGATAAGCCCTTTTGATCTAAATTATTCTTGGCTACAAAGCGTAAGGAATTTACCCCTTTTTTTAGAATATCAAGGGCTTTTTTATTGGCTGTGCCTGGTTCATTCACCAGGATAGTTTGCCTTATTTCCCACTCATTGAGTTTATTTTTTGCCGAACGAGTGTAAAGATAATTACCGGGAAAATCTTCAAGATATTCGAGACCTGTTAAATCTTCGTTCCTGTGATAAGGTTTAATCTTGATCCCTTCGAGTGATTTCCACACCAATTTTTTTTCATAATCAGCCCCTTTAAGGTCTTCATGTATTTTCTTTTCCCATTCCTGGGTAGAAACCGGGGGGAAATCATTAAAAAGCTTGTTATTGTTACCTGACATAGAGTATTATTTCAATTGATACAAAAATAATGATCTAGAAGATATATTAAAGGGAAACCTGGTTGTATATATTATACTTTACAACATGTTTTTCAACATTTACCTGACCAAGGTACCTATTTTTTTGCCTTGGACAACTTGTTGAAGATTTCCATTTTTATTCATGTCAAAAACTATGATGGGAAGATTGTTTTCCTGGCAAAGAGTAAAAGCTGTCAGGTCCATAATTTTCAGGTTTTTTTTATAAGCTTCATCAAAGGATATCTCATCAAATTTTTCGGCACCGGGATTTTTTTCGGGATCATCGGTATAAACACCATCAACACGTGTACCTTTAAGGAGCACATCTGCTCCTATTTCCACGGCTCGTAAAGCGGCAGCAGTATCGGTAGTGAAATATGGATTTCCAGTGCCCCCGGAAAGAATAGCTATTTCATTATTTTCCAAGGATTCCATCACTTGGTGCTTGGAAAATCCCTCGCCCACGGGTTCCATTTTAAAGGAAGTAAATAACCTTGCTTTGTGACCTTTACTTTCAAAGATAGCTTGTAAGGCAATACTGTTGATAACCGTGGCTAACATTCCCATGTAATCTCCTTTCACTCGTTCTATTCCACTGCTTAAACCAGCTACTCCCCTAAAAATATTGCCCCCACCAATGACAATGGCCACTTGCACTTTATTTTTGACCACCTCGATGATTTGATCGGCATACTCATTAATTCTGTCTTTATCAATACCATATTCATTATTTCCCATTAGGGCCTCGCCACTAAGCTTGAGAAGAATCCTGTTATACTTTGGCATGTTTAATTTTTTAAAACCTGGATTGTCCAGGGGATTATTAAAATAAGAATTGATTGTTAGTCTATAGTCAAAAATACTGTTTTATGGAATATAAATGGTTCTTGGTTAACAAAAGGTTAGATGGTTCATAAAACAAAAAAAAGAGAGAACTTTAAAAGCTCTCTCTCTTATTATATTTTAATTTTACAGGGACATCTTCACGCTGTAATGGAATAACGGATAAATCCAGTTACTTTTAAATCCTTATCAGCACTTGAAAGATATTGACCCACTGACAATTTTTGGTCTTTTATGAATGATTGGTTCACCAAGGTTCTTTCTTTGTAAAACTTATTGAGTTTTCCCAGGGCGATTTTCTCAAGCATGTCTTCCGGTTTTCCTTCTTGTCTTGCCTGTTCTTTTCCAATTTCTATTTCTTTATCTATGACAGACTGAGAAACATTTTCTTTATCCACTGCAACAGGATCCATGGCGGCTACTTGCATTGCCACGTCTTTAGCTATTTGTACATCGATGGATTTGTTAAACCCTACTACACATGCTAATTTATTCCCGGGATGTATGTAAGTTACTACGTACTCGGCTTCAATTTTTTCAAAAAAAGAAACATCAATTTTTTCACCAATGATACCTGTTTGTTCTTGTACGGCATCTGCTATTGATTTTCCATTAAGGGATAGACTTTTTAATTCATCAAGATTAGCAGGTTCATTTTTTAAACCAACATCCAATATAGATTGGGCTAATTCAACGAATTCGGCATTTTTAGCCACGAAATCGGTTTCACAATTCAACACTACCAAAGCTCCTTTCTTGGAATCATCGGATGCTTTAGAAAGTACGGCTCCCTCACTTGCTTCCCTATCGGCTCTTTTGTTGGCTATTGCTTGTCCTTTTTTACGGATAATATCAATTGCTTTTTCAAAATCACCATTGGCCTCTTCCAGGGCTTTTTTACAGTCCATCATGCCAGCCCCGGTGGCTTTTCTTAACTTACTTACATCAGCTGCTGTTACTGCCATAATTATATGAAATATTTTTTATGATTATTTTCCTGATTTTTCTTCTGTCCCGTGTTTACCAGGAGTTTCTTTTTCAACGACTTCTTTGATTTCGCCGGGAGTATCTGCCGCGGGTTTTTTAGCAACAGCTTTTTTAGCAGGTCCTTTTTTTACTTCCCTTTTTATTTCTTTACCGGCAGCTGCTTTTGGTCTTTCTCCTTTAGCGCCTTCTTTTTTCGGTTGTTTATCTTCTTTTTCTTTTTCCATTTTTCTTTCATCCAATCCTTCTTTAATGGCTTGGGTGACAAGATCAATAATTAAGGAAATTGATTTTGAAGCATCATCGTTAGCGGGAATAGGGAAATCTACCAAGTTTGGATCTGAATTGGTGTCCACTATGGCAAAAACAGGTATGTTTAGTCTCATAGCTTCTCTAACCGCAATATGTTCCTTGGAAATATCCACGATAAACATGGCAGCGGGTAGCCTGGTCAGATCGGTAATGCTACCAAGGTTTTTTTCAAGTTTTGCCCTTTGACGGGTCATTTGAAGGCGTTCTCTTTTTGACATGTTGGCAAAAGTACCGTCTTGAGCCATCTTGTCTATGGAAGTCATTTTTTTGACGGCCTTACGAATGGTAGGAAAGTTTGTTAACATACCACCTGGCCATCTTTCTGTCACGTAAGGCATATTTACCGCTTTCACCTTATCAGCAACAATTTCTTTTGCTTGTTTTTTGGTGGCTACAAATAATATTTTCCTGCCTGACTTTGCAATTTGCTTGGCTGCATTACAGGCTTCTTCGATTTTTACAACAGTTTTTTGCAGGTCAATGATATGGATCCCGTTTTTTTCCATGAAAATGTAGGGAGCCATGTGAGGATTCCATTTTCTCTTAAGATGTCCAAAATGAACACCTGCTTCAAGTAATTCTTCAAAATTTGTTCTTGGCATTTCTTTCTTTTTAAGTTGTTTACATTCTATAATAGCAACAGGTAAGTAGCCTTGTAGTTAACAAGAGTCTTACCTGTTTAGATACTAAACCTAGTAATATGTTACCTTTTGCTAAATTGGAATCTCTTACGAGCTTTGGGACGTCCTGGTTTTTTACGTTCAACTTCCCTGGGATCCCTTGTTAAAAAGCCATTTGACTTTAAAATAGGTCTTACATTGGGATCGAATTTTATTAAAGCTCTTGCTATACCTAGTCTCAATGCTTCTGCTTGTCCTTTAAATCCTCCTCCATCAACATTTACCTTGATGTCAAACTTTTCTAAAGACTCAACTTGAGCTAAAGGTTGTTCAACAATATATTGTAATTGGGGAGTGGGAAAATATACCTTGTAATCTTTATTGTTCACGGTTATTTTTCCTTTGCCATTGTTTATATAGACCCTGGCAACAGCAGACTTCCTTCTTCCTGTGGCATTAATGAGTTCCATACTGATTATTTGATATCGTTAAGATTAAGTTCTTTTGGTTGTTGAGCTTCATGAGGATGCTCGCTACCCGCGTAAACATACAAATTTTTGTAAATTGCATATCCAAGCTTACTTTTGGGTAACATCCTTTTTACTGAAAGTTCAATTAGTTTAGCTGGATTTTTCGAGAAAATTCTTTCCGGATTTTCAATTACTTGTCCCCCGGGATATCCCGTGTGACTAAAATATTTCCGATCGGTCCATTTTTTACCTGTCATCCTTATTTTTTCTGCATTGATAACAATCACGTTATCTCCACAATCCACGTGAGGCGTAAAGTTGGTTTTATATTTTCCCCTTAAGATTTTTGCTACTTTAGAGGATAACCTGCCAAGTATCTCATTGGAAGCATCTACTACAATCCAATCTTTATGTGCCGTAGCTTTATTGGCCGATATGGTTTTGTAACTTAAAGTATCCACTTTTGTTCCTTTTAATATTCAACTAATAAAATAAAAAATTGATCCCGGAAAAACCGGATTGCAAAAGTACAATTATTTTTAATAAATCAACAAAATATTAACAATTAATTTTTGCTTAAATTCAAATACCATTAAAATGCTTAATAACCATCAGAGTAACAAGGTAAAAAATCATCTAAAAACGTACTTGAAGATGTTAAAAAAAATTTTTCTTTTCCATTCTTGGAATGAAATAAACGCATCAATCTATGCTAAATTATAGTGTAAATATAATAATTTATAAAAAGTCTTTTACAAGGTTACATTGTTAAGGATTAAATAATCAGCGATTTATTGGTGTTCGTGCAAAAACAAATTGCCACGGGACTTTTAAATTAATTGTAAAAAGTGGTAAAAGAATGATATATTTACGGGAAATTTTGTTTATACAAGGTGATACACCACCATACCTACATAAAAACTACTAATTATAAAAAAAAGCTTATTTCAGTTTCCTAGCATGTTAAATAATTCACGTGTTGGAAAAAAAGCAGGAACAGGTTTTATAAAAAAGTAAAAAAACAATTACCAAACCATATAATAATTACCTAATAGATGAATATATTACTCATAGGATCAGGTGGGCGAGAACATGCCTTGGCATGGAAAATCTCGAAAAGCAAAAAAATAAATAAATTGTACATTGCACCCGGGAATGCCGGTACAGCCGACCTGGGACAGAATGTTCCACTGGATGTTAACAATTTTGAATCGATAGGTTCTTTTGCCCTGGAGAACCAGGTTAATATGGTGGTGGTTGGTCCCGAAGAACCCCTGGTAAAGGGTATACATGATTATTTTTATCACTCCGATAAGCTGCACCATATACCCGTGATCGGCCCTTCGAAGAAAGGGGCTCAACTGGAAGGTAGCAAGGAATTTGCAAAGGAATTCATGAATAAATATTCCATCCCTACCGCTGCTTATCAATCATTTACTGCAGAGCAATTAGAGAATGGTTATCAATTCCTGGAAAATTTAACACCCCCATATGTCCTTAAAGCAGATGGTTTGGCAGCAGGAAAGGGAGTGTTAATTCTAGGGGATTTGCAGGAGGCAAAAGATGAACTTAAAAAGATGCTATCGGG
>CAZOSQ010000058.1:0-12532 GCA_964582245.1 uncultured Bacteroidales bacterium
TGGAAAAATCAATAGCTTATTGGAAAACCTTAAAAACAGATGAAGATGCTGTTTTTGACAAGGAATATGTTTTTGATGCGGCAGAAATTGAGCCTATGATCACTTATGGTACAAACCCGGGTATGGGAATGGGTATTACCGGTAAAATACCGGAGAATGAACCCAATATTAAAGCTTTGGAATACATGGGGGTTAAAGCAGGAACTTCTTTACTAGGTAAAACCATTGATTATATTTTCCTAGGAAGTTGCACAAATGGTCGTATTGAGGATTTTCGGGCCTTTGCCAATATTGTGAAAGGAAAGAAAAAAGCTTCACACGTGGAAACTTATATTGTACCGGGTTCAAGGAAAGTTGAAAAACAAATTATTGAAGAAGGAATTAAAGAAATCCTTGAAGAAGCAGGTTTTGAAGTTCGCCAACCGGGTTGTTCCTCATGCTTAGCCATGAACGAAGATAAAGTGCCCAAGGGAAAATATGCCGTTTCAACTTCAAATCGTAATTTTGAAGGCAGGCAAGGCCCCGGGGCACGTACTTTTCTTGCTAGCCCTATTACTGCCGCGGCTTCAGCAATCACGGGGAAAATAACTGATATACGAACTCTAATAGATTAAAAAATAGATATGGAAAAATTTATTACACTAGAATCTACTTGCATTCCTATAAAAGAGGAAAATGTGGATACCGATCAGATCATACCCGCCAGGTTTTTAAAAGCAACAAAGAGAGAAGGCTTTGGGGATAATCTTTTTCGTGATTGGAGATATGATGAGAATAATAATCCTATTTCCAGTTTTCCTTTAAATGATGAAAAATACCGCGGGGGTAAAATCTTGGTCGGCGGAAGGAATTTTGGAAGTGGATCAAGTAGAGAACATGCAGGCTGGGCCATTTATGATTTCGGTATAAGGATTGTCGTATCCAGTTTTTTTGCAGATATCTTTAAAAATAATTGCTTGAACATAGGACTTCTTCCTGTCCAAGTTTCCGAAGAATTTTTGCAAAAATTATTCACTCAAATAGAACAAGATCCAAAAACAGTTGTGAATGTTAACCTGGAAAATCAAGTTATTACCATTTTATCTACCGGTGATTCAGATTCATTCGATATCAATCCTTATAAAAAACATTGTATGATAAATGGACTGGATGATATTGATTACTTGATGAGTATCAAGAAGGAAATTGAAGAATATGAAACATACATGTTTAACAAAACGCAAACACAGGGGTATAATAATTCCTAAACATGTATGTTCCATCATACCAATTTAATACAAATTATTATATGATGAAAAATCAAAATAACAATTAATAATAAATTTCTCTTTTGAAACAAGATCAATTGTGCCTTAAGATTTTAAACAGTTGGATTTTAATAAGCATTGTCTGCTACGGCCAGTTGGATCTTTTTTAAAGATATAAAGGACACATAAAATGAAAAAGAAAATAGCATTGATGCCAGGTGATGGGATAGGCCCTGAAATTGTTGAGCAGGCCGTGAAAGTTCTTGATGCTGTGGCTGATCGATTTAATCATGAATTCTCTTATGATCATGTGTTAATGGGTGCGATCGCCATCGATAAAACAGGTGATCCTTACCCGATTGAAACACACGAAAAATGCATGGCGGCTGATGCCATCTTACTTGGTGCAATTGGCGATCCCAAGTATGATAATGATCCCAAGGCCAAGGTTAGGCCAGAACAAGGGTTATTGCGAATGAGAAAACAACTCGGTTTGTTTGCCAATATTCGCCCGGTAATGAGTTTCAAACCATTGATTGATAAATCACCCTTGAAGACAGAATTAATTGATGGAGCAGATTTTATCGTGATCCGGGAATTAACCGGGGGCATATATTTTGGAGAACCCCGTGGTCGGTCAGAAGATGGCAATACTGCTTATGATAATTGCACGTATACCAAGGAAGAAATAAGAAGGGTGACAAAACTTGCATTTGAATACGCGGGAAAAAGAAGGAAAAAATTGACTGCCGTGGATAAAGCCAATGTTTTGGCTACCTCACGCCTTTGGAGGGAAACTGTGCAAGAACTTGCGAATGATTATAAAGATATTGAACTGGAATACATGTTCGTGGATAATGCAGCCATGCAGCTTATCCTGAACCCGAAAAGGTTTGATGTTATCGTAACGGAAAATATGTTCGGGGATATTTTAACTGATGAAGCAAGTGTAATTTCTGGTTCATTAGGACTTTTACCTTCGTCATCTATTGGAGTTCACACTTCTGTTTTTGAACCCATACATGGATCTTATCCACAGGCGGCAGGAAAGGATATAGCAAACCCTCTTGGAACTATACTTTCAGCTGCTTTAATGTTGGAGTATGCGTTTGGGATGATTGGTGAAGCAGAAGTAATCCAAAAAGCTGTTTACCAATCACTTGAGGAAGGTGTTGTCACCACTGATATCGCTGATGGTAAGGCATATAAAACCAGTGAAGTAGGTACATGGATTGCTTCACAAATTAAAAATGCTTAATAAAGCTCCAGTTTATGATTAATGAATTTTGATCCCGGTAGAAATGCCGGGATTTTTTTTTAAAATTTAATTTCTTCCAATGTTCTTTATCAAATGTTCTTGTTATTTTTGTTTAGTTTAATAATATTTTTCTAAATGAAAGTCAATAGGTTGTTAATGTTGTTATACTCCTTACTGGTTATTGCTTTTAATATAAATGCGAAGGAATATTTCTTTTATAAAAATTTTACCCTTGGTGGTTACGTGAAAGATGCTGATACTGGTGAAGAGTTAATTGGAGCTACCATTTTTATCAAGGAAGAAAAAATAGGTACTGCCACTAATGTTTATGGATATTATTCAATTAGCCTCGAACCAGGTACCTATACCATTGAATATTCTTACTTGGGATATGAATCAAAAGTTAAAACTATAAAGCTAGACAAGGACTTGGTGGAAAACGTGGATTTAAAGTTAACCACGGCACAAGTAGATGAAGTTGTCGTGACATCTGAGAAAAAAAATAACAATATTACATCTGCCGAGATGAGTACCGTTAAGCTTCCCATGATGAAGATTCAAAAAATTCCCGCGCTGGCAGGTGAGGTAGATGTTATTAAGGCAATACAATTATTACCGGGAGTCCATGCTACTAGCGAAGGATCATCAGGTTTTAGCGTTCGAGGGGGAAGCATGGATCAAAATTTAATATTGCTTGATGAAGCAACTGTCTATAATGCTTCGCATATGCTTGGGTTTTTCTCGGTTTTTAACAATGATGCCATAAAAGATGTGAAACTTTACAAGGGTGATATACCAGCCGATTATGGTGGACGATTAAGTTCTGTATTGGACGTTCGCATGAGGGAAGGAAACAACAAGGGTTTTGATTTTACAGGCGGAATAGGAACCATTTCTAGTAGGCTTACCGTGGAAGGTCCTCTGGTGAAAGAAAAAGCCTCTTTTTTAGTTTCTGGACGCAGGACATATGCAGATATTTTTTTACCCTTGGCTAAGAATGAAGAACTACATGATAACCAGTTGTACTTCTATGATTTTAACACCAAGCTGAATTACAGGTTAAATCAACGTAATCGTATTTTTTTATCAGGCTACTTGGGTAGGGATGTTTTTAAAAATGATTTTGCTAACATGGGATTTGGAAATAAAACTATTACAACTCGTTGGAACCACCTTTTCACGCCAAAACTATTCTCTAATTTAACCCTCATCTACAGTAATTATGATTATGAATTAGGAACATCTGACGATGATGAAAATTCTTTTCTTTGGAATTCTTCCTTGGAGGATGTTTCAGCAAAACTAAATTTTAATTATTTTTTAAATGCTAAAAATACATTGGATTTTGGTATATCATCAACTTATCATACATTCCGACCCGGTTTGATTACAGGATCCGGCATAGTGGATCAATTTGAATTGCCTGCAAATTTGGCATTGGAACATGGAGTTTACTTGTCTAATCAACAAAGACTATTAAAAGGTTTAACCCTAAAGTATGGCCTTCTTTTTTAAGCTTTTCAAAATATTGGTGAAGCAAAAATTTATAAGTATGATGATCAATATAACGTGATCGATACGGCTAAATATCAAAAAGGAGATATATTAAATACGGAATGGGGTCTTGAACCAAGAATAGGTATAAATTAGGAAATAAACAAGGTATCAGCTATAAAAGCTAGTTATTCCAGGACAAACCAATATGTTCAACTGGCCTAAAATTCTGTTGCAGGAACGCCCCTTGATATTTGGTTTCCCACTAGCCCGAATGTAACCCCTCAACGAGGGGATCAATATGCCGTGGGATATGTTAAAAATTTTTTTAACCATGCATTAAAAGCCTCCTTGGAAGCATATTATAAAAATATTCATGGTGTGGTTGATTTTAAGGATTTTGCCAGGCTTTTACTAAACCCTTATTTAGAAGGGGAAATTAGGAGGGGAAATGCCAATTCATATGGTTTAGAAGTTTTGCTGCAGGTTCCCGAGGGAAAATTAAACGGTTGGTTAAGTTATACCTACTCGAAAACAATTAGGAACGTGCCAGGAATAAATGATGGAAAGTCATACGTAGCCCCATATGATAAGCCACATGATATAGCAGTCGTGATGAATTATCAACTATCCAATAAATTGAATTTGTCGACAAATTGGATATATAACTCTGCTCAACCTTTGACTCTCCCGGTAGGAAAATATAAAATCAATGGTAAAACCATTCCTATTTATTCCAGGAGAAATGCTTACAGGGTCAGGGATTATCATCGATTAGATTTTTCCGTGAAATATGGAAAAGACAAGTTTAACCTAGTTTTTTCAGTTTATAATGTATACAAGAGAAAAAATTTATGGTCCCTAAACTTCGTCGATGATCCGATGAATCCTGGGAAAACTTATGCTGAAATGACATATCTTTTTTCAATTGTTCCAGCTATTACTATCAACTTCAAGTTTTAAACATTAAACGAACATGAAAAGAAAAAGCATGTTTTTGCATGAACAATATATATTAAAGTGTAAGATTGATCCCGAAAACAACCGGGGAAGCACTTCCACGAGGTGCGAATTTGTTTTTTTTTATGAAAAAAAAAATTAAAACCGTGAAAAAGAAATTATTTTTATATTCAACATTCTTCCTAGTATCTTTTTTTTCATGTACCGAAAGAATTTCACTTGAGTTGGATTCTACCTATACCCGGTTAATTGTTTATGGTTCAATTACAAATGATACTGCTGTTCATAGGATTGAATTGAGTAAATCTGCTGATTATTTTTCTGGTGAGGACCTGCCAGCATGTACAGGGGCTTTAGTACAAATTGATGATGGTGATTCAACCGTGGTTCTACTGGAAAGTGAATTTCAACCAGGTGTTTATGAAACCCCGGCAAATTTTCATGGTATACCGGGAAAGATTTATTCTTTATCAGTGCAAAATGTTGATATAGATGACGATGGAATTTTAGATACTGTTCATGCATCTTCATTTTTACCTCAAGTTCCTATTCCTGATTCTATTAAAGTGGTACAAAATAAGCAGTTTGATGGATGGGATATAAAATTTTACGCGTGGGAACCCAGTGCAACAAGAGATTATTACATGTTTCGAGCATACATTAATGGTAAACTAGTTACTGATACCATTACAGAATTATCCATACAAGATGATTTATTGATTAATGGAAACTATACCTTTGGTATACCTGTATATTTTTTAAATTCTAAGAAAAACGATGAAATTTTACACCATGGAGATACAGTTACCCTGGAGTTGGCTAGTATAACACAAGAATATTTTGATTTTTTAGTCGAGGTACAGACCGTGGATTTTGGATCTAATCCTCTTTTTAGTGGCCCCCCAGCGAATATTTCCTCCAATATTAGCGGGGATTCTTTTGGATTTTTCACGGCATACTCGGTGGTTAAATGTAATACAATTTTTTTACCTTAAACTTGTTTATTCAAGGTTATAGATAGGTATTAAACTATTAATTATCAGTGTTTTTATATTGGGGTATAATGTGATGCTTGTTCGAATAAAAACTATTTTCTTTACAATATATCATTAAATCATGAATTTTTATTTAATCTTAAAGAGATAGATATCATTGATATGGTTTTAGTATACCTTGATGCTGATGGTGGGTATAACTATTTTAAAGCCAGTTTTATTCTCACAAGTTATATTTATTCTTAACATATTTCCGGGACTAATTTTCTTTATTCCTGAAATCATTTGCGAGGTGTATCGATTATTGCGTGAAGCATATTCTATAAAATAATTTCCATAATTGTACCCGATTGAAAACCGGGTGATGGTTAACCATTTTTGTGAATCAACAAGATCATCTGTATAGTACACCCCGATACTATCACATGCTAATAAAAACAATCGATTAATGGTTTTTACATCGTTTAAAATGAGGTCACACATAGTTACTTTAAGGGAAGGGAGTTTTTTTACAGGAAATTCTTTTTCGTGAATAATTTTTTTATTGTTTTTATCCTTTAGATATACAGTGGCCAATCCTTGAGTCTTGGGAATTATATAATAATATCCATTATCTTTTAATATTTTCCCGTTATTTGTAGAAAGTTCTAAAGATTGAGAAATTGAATCCTGGTATTTAAATCCCGTAAAAACTGAATCAACATATACAGAATCCTTGAATACGGGTTTATTTATTTTAAATATGTTGTCGATACCCAAGTAAAAAGTGTTGCTGTAAGACGTATTCACGAGAATGGTATCGTTATCCCTATTTATAAAAGCCTCACATGGAGGATATTCACGTTGGCAATAAATAGCATTACCTAGTGATAACCAAAAAAAAATTCCTAAAAACCCTATATTTCCGGTGTGTAAAGTAGATTTCATGTTGATTAAAATACGTAAAATAATTAATAATTCCTGAAATCTACTCGAACTTTTTTATCAACAATAACTATAATATCTTTGTTTGATAAATATTATGAATGTTTTTATAATTGATTATTAAAATAGTATGATAAAAGGAGTAGGGTTATTTTTTTTATTTTTCTCCATTAATAGTGTATATAGCCAAGTAACTGATAGCATACAAGCAGATACTGCAAAAATTTGGGATTTTAATGGGTCAGGAAACGTGAATTTTTCGCAGGTTCAAGTAAGTGAAAACTGGGCAAAGGGAGGCGAAAATTCTTTGTCTTTGTTGACAGATTTAGGTTTATTTCTTACCTATACCAAGAATAAGCATTTCTTTAAAAACTCGTTGTTTCTTGAATACGGAACTTTTAAATCAGCTTCCTTCAGTTCTTTTCGTAAAAATTCTGACAGGTTGGAATTTGTATCAAATCTAGGCAGAAAAATATCAAAAGTATGGTATTATAGTTTGCTGGCATCATATCAAAGTCAAATAGTGAAAGGTTACGAATATCCCGGGGTTGATACTATACCACCTAATTTAATAAGTTCTTTTAATTCTCCCGGGTATTTTGTCTTATCGATAGGTATGGATTATAAACCATCTGATATGTTAACCGTTCATATCTCTCCACTCACTTCAAAAACAACTTTTGTTACAGACGAACGAGTTGATGAAACAAATTATGGCCTGGATGAAAACAAGAAAATTAAAGAAGAAATAGGAGCTTATTTAAATGCTTACTACTTATTAAATATTTACAAAAATATCACATGGGAAAACAAGATTAATTTTTTTACAAATTATCTATCTCATCCGGAAAGAGTTGATGTTGACTGGCAAAGCAAACTATTCTTTAAAATTAATAAGTACTTTTCAACCACGATAAGCACACATTTAATTTATGATTATGATATCGTTTTTGAAAATGAGGAAAATGGTGAAGATGAACCTAAAGTTCAATTCAAGCAGATGATGAGCCTGGGTTTTTCTTATAAATTTTGATTTAGGCGAAGGACAAAAAAATTATCATAAATCGGGTTAGAGAACCATTTCTTGATCTATTTTTGCTACTGACTGAAAAGTAAATGGACACGGTATAACCCCTGATTAGAATGTATTCTTAACCCGAAGTGTTATAACTCATTTACGGGATAATGCATAATAACAAATTTCCTGTTCGTTTAAACATTAAAAATTGCTTGATATTTGAAAATATCCACGTGCATAATTGATTTTCATGTATGGGAAAGGACTTTTATTAATAATTATATAAATTAATAGGTAAAAATTGTTATTTTTATAGAGGTGTGGTTCACGAGGGAAATCAATTAAAATGAAAAATAATGGACAGGAGTATGAACAGGATTAAATTGATATTGGCGAGTTTATTCTTTTTTTTCATGCATATAAGCATGATATCACAAAATTTACCTGAAATACAAGAACTTTATCTTAAATTACCCAATTCAGATCAAAAAAAATTGATGAAAGCAGAAGAACTAATATCAGAGGCGGAAGAAATTCTAGGTAAAGCCAGGGAAATATATAGTCAAAAATCCGGATCATATACAGCCAATGGTATGCGAGAACTTGAAGTTGCTTCCTTTAAGTTTAAAACTGCAGCCATAAATTCTTATGAAGTCTATAATGAGCATATTTCTGAATTCATGGAAAATATAGATGCTATTTATCGTGAAAATCTTGATAGGGGAAAACATTACCAAAAAAGAGCGTCAAATTATTTTCAAAAATCAAAAAATAACAGGGATTCTCTCAAATATGTAAAAGATTTTACAGGGTTTTTCAATCTTTTGCTTGAGACAGCTGAATACGAACGAATGGCCATCATCAATATGGCTCGAACCCTTCGAATTTACCAGGATTGGCCAATTGAATATGATTACGTGTGGGATGATTTTATTCGCCCCATAGATCCTCTCCTAGCTGAAGAAATGCGAAGAGATTCGGTCTTGGCCACAAAAGCTGAACAACAGCCTAGTTTGGATAGCAATATTGTTTTCAAGGTGCAAATAGCAGCCCATCGAATTGAAATGTCGGAGGATTATTTAAGGAGATCTATCTACAAGGGAGATAGAGAGATCAAGATGATCTATAATGATGGATGGTATAAATATGACATTGGAACTTTTTACAATTATGATGAAGCAAAAAGAGCAGTACGTAAATGTAGGGTTGAAAAAGCTTTTATCGCTGCTTATTTGAATGATAAAAGGATTAGCATCAATGATGCAATGACCCGTACGACAGGGATAGATTTACACCTTAAATAACACGAACAAACTGAATCGTGTAATGTTAATATGTAAAATTAAGCAAATATCTAAAAAGAAAAAGATGATTAATTAAAGATTTATCTATTAATTTAATTGAATGATTGATATTTATACTGGTTAATAAATTTCTTAAAAAGAAGAAGCTATAATAAAACAAATTGGCAATAGTTTAATTATTATTGTGAATTATAATTTAGATAAAAATAAAGGAGAAAAAATATGCCATTAAATATACCAGATAATTTACCTGCAATAGACATCTTGAGAAATGAAAACACTTTCGTGATGAGCGAAACTCGGGCGATGACGCAAGATATAAGGCCCATGCAGGTAGTTTTATTAAACTTGATGCCATTAAAAATTGCTACAGAGACCCATTTAATGCGGGTATTGGCAAATACTCCTTTGCAGGTAGAGATTGTTTTGTTACAAACAGCCAGCTATACATCAAAAAATACACCTAAAGAACATCTTGAAAATTTTTACAAAACTTTTGATGAAATAAAATACCGGAAGTTTGACGGGATGATTATAACGGGTGCTCCCATCGAGCATTTAGAGTTTGAGGACGTTATTTATTGGGATGAAATAAAAGAAATAATGGAGTGGACAAATAAACACGTAACTTCCACGATGTATATTTGCTGGGGAGCACAAGCTGGATTATATTATCACTATAATATACCTAACTATACATTGCCTGCCAAAATGTTTGGAATTTTTGAACATGTAGTACTAAACAATAAAAGTCCTTTGGCCAGGGGATTTGATGATATATTTTTAGCCCCACATTCAAGAATGACAGAGGTAAAACAGGAAGACATAGAGAAAGTACCGGATTTAGAAATTATTTCTGTCTCCCAAGAGGCCGGTGTATACTTAGTAGCTTCTAGGGATGGAAGAAAAATATTTGTCACCGGGCATTCTGAATATGATCCATTTACCTTAAAGGAGGAATATGATAGGGACTTCAACAAGGGAATACAAATAGAGGTGCCTAAAAACTATTTTCCCAATAACGATCCTTCTAAACCCCCATTAGTGCGATGGAAAAGCCATGCCCATTTGCTTTTCCAAAATTGGCTGAACTATTGTGTTTACCAGGTAACTCCATATAATATAAATGAAATTGAATAAAACGGGATTTAATTTTCCATTCCCGGTTTTTATTTTCCATTGTGAAGCGTTAGGATTATAGACATGATTCACAAACATGGTAATTTATGTGAATTCTTTGCCAATTTCACGATCTGATTAGGGGCATTTACAAACATGATTCGGATGTCTTCAATCTGTAAAATGATTTACCTCCCGGTTTACTTAATTATAAAGAATTGAAAACATTCCTAACCGTTATTTAAGATGTGACACTAGTGTCTTGTCAATGATAAAGCGTCCTGACGTTTCAGCCACTATGCCGGGTTGAAGGTGAATCCGATGCGCTTTAATACATGTGACGCGTCACTAGTTATTATCAATGGGTCGAAAACAGGATGTTGATAACTTTTGGAAACAAACATATCTTGTTCGTAGTATAAGGTAGTGAGGAGCTAGAAAAACTAAAAATTTATTGGTGATGGAAAATTTAATCATTGAAGGAACCGAGAAGACCCCATTTATTACATGTGATGCAGGTATTGGTAAAATTGTTATTTCAGGAATATCAATACCCAATGTTGCAACACCCATTTATGAGCCAGTTTTTGACTGGATCACGCTTTATGCCAGATCGCCCCAGCCTTTAACAAGAATCATATTTAATTTTGTTCATTTTGATTCCGATTCCTCGAAATGTGTTTTTGATTTAATGAGATTGATCCAGGAAGAGTTACATAATAAGGGAAACCGGGTTGAAATGGAATGGCATTATGAAGATGAAGATGTGATGGAACTCGGGGAAGATTACATGTCCTTGCTAAATTATCCTGTTAAATTGGTTGAAGAATACTTGGAATAATAAAAATTTAGGTACTAATTCAACTCTAAAAATTAGTGATTTGAATAATATTGATTTATATCATTTGGTCTTTTTTTATGGTACAACTATTAATTTAATGGAAGAAAATATACTTTGTCCCAAGCTTGTAGGTTATAAGTCATATGATATAAAGGTATAGGGGTATTGGGTAAAAGGCAAAAGGAAAAAGTTTAAAGGTAAAGGAGAGCATAAATCCTTGTCTCACAGCAGCGAGGGCAGGACTCCCCCTTTAGGAGGTTGGGGGTAAGGCGTAGGAAATTCTTACATCTTAAAGCTTAAATCTTACATCTTACGTCTATACAGGGTGAGGGTTATTATCCATTAAAATAGGGGTAGAACCTTTTTACCTTTTTTATTTTTTGAAGAATAATTGATAAAATATCCCATGGAGGACTTCATCCTGTTTGTCTATATATCCTTTCTTTTTTCTTGTATTGAACCAAAGTTGCAATAACTAGTGTCATGTCAATGATAAAGTGCCCTGACGTTTCAGCCACTATGCCGGGTTGAAGGTAAATCTGATGCGCTTTAATACATGTGACGCGTCACTAGTACATATTCTTTTAACCCCGGTTAAATTTTCAAAAAATCAATCAAGGGTATTACCATAACTTTTATTATAAATCTTTTCAACATAAAATTGCTGATTATTCTCTATCAGCCGTTTCTCATTCCATTTATTGCAAGAAAAGTGAACTGGCATAAGAACCCAATATGCCATTAGGGATTATTCTAGTTACAAAGTTTTTATAAATAATTTTTAAATCGAGTATTTTCTTTTTATATTTGTAATGAGAATATTCTCATATTGATTTTTTTTTGAATGTCAAAATAAATTGATTAACTATGTTTCAATTGGCAAGAAAAAATAAAATAAAATTTGTCGTTTCAAAAATCATCATGTTTCTTGTTCTTATCTTTTTGTTTCAATGTAAAAAAGATGAAAAAGATATAAATTCCCCTGTAATAATTGAATCGAGTATAAAAAATGTAAGCATTTTTGGAGGAAATGATGGTGCAATTTCTTTAACAGTTTCGGGCGGACTTTCTCCTTATTCATTCCAGTGGTCCAATAATGAAAGTAGTAAAAATATTGATAGTTTACCAGCAGGTAAATATGTTGTAAGTGTAACGGATTATAGTAACCAATCAAAAATAGACACTTTTTTAGTATCGCAGCCCGGTCCGGATCCTTTACAATTGGATATTACTTGGAAAGATGTCTCGGAATACAATGGGAAAGACGGGCAAGTTATTGTTTCTGTATCAGGTGGTGTAGTACCATATCAGTATAAATGGTCCAATGGATCTACTGCCAAGGAAATATTGAACTTAGTGGCCGGGATATATT
>CAZOSQ010000059.1:0-12469 GCA_964582245.1 uncultured Bacteroidales bacterium
AATGGTTTCCTTGAACCTGTATAATAGGAATGCTATACGGTGGAGGGCAATGGAGGTTTTCCCCGAGCCTGCCACTCCCTGTATGATTAAATGGCGGGCTTCTTCATTCCGGGTAATGGTATTTTGCTCTCGCTGGATGGTTGCCACTATGTTCCTCATTTTTCCCGAGGTGGCCTGGTTCAATTCTTTCTGGAGCACTTCATCCTGGATGGTTAAATCACTGTCGATCATGTATTGCAATTTCCCATCGCGAATACGGAACTGCCTTTTGAGCCCGATAGTGCCTTCCAATTTCAAACCCGGAGTTTCATAATAAGCCGGTCCTGGTTCAAAATCGTAAAACATGCTTGAGATGGGGGCACGCCAATCGTAAACCAGGTTTGTTTTCGTATCCTCATCGCGAAAGTTATAAACGCCCACGTAAACCGGTTCGGGTTTGTTTTTATTTTTTTCGGTGAAATCAAACCTTCCAAAATACGGGACATTCTGCAATCGAGCCAGTCTTTTCTTTTTATCAACCGAGTGGTCGCCAATTGCTGCTGTATTGGTAATTGCTTCGCGCATCGCGTTTTTTTCAAGATGATCCATGTCCCTTTTATGCTCACTGAGATGGTTATTGAGATACTTGACCTCATCCGATTGTGTTTGAATTCTTTCGTTGATAAATCGAATCGCGGCTTCTACTTTTATAAGTAGGTTCCTTAAAAATTCCCTTTCTTCTTTTTCTGTTTTATTGAACATGTAATTATTATTTTTAGACAGGCATCGGGATGCTATATAATGGCAAACGTCTTTCCCCGGTTGATTCGGTTTTTACGTCCATGAAATACATCTTTTCAAGGCATTTTTAAGTACCCGTGAAACCTTAATTAATAAAATAAGGGATTGGCGGTAAAGCACTTATATAATTGGCGCACTGCCGGACGCCACCCGGACCGGAAAAATCATGGTGGAGTAATACCGCAATATGTCGATATTGTGATTCTCATTTTTACTTGCAAAAATAAAGAAAATGGATGAATGATCAAATATTTATCATTTTGCATTTTTTCTTTCCGAGAGGAGATCCGGGTTATTTATATGGAAATAAAAAACAGGCGGGCATCGGCCTAAGCCGAGATGCCATGCAGGAGCTTATCCGCACATTTACCCCGAAGATCCAATAATTAAGACCCAATCTACTGTTCCGGTTTTCAACTTGTCACATGTACGATCTTACATGAAAAAGAGGATTCAACATGAGTATTTCACGGTTTCAAAGTAGAGTTTTTATTGTTTTGGGAACATATAATAAATAGAAAAACAAGTATTTAAATAAAACGGGTGAAAAGGAGCAATCAAATATGAAATCGGATAGAAGTTATTACATTTCTTTTGCCCCTGTTTTACGAGAAAATATACTTTAAAATGAACATTCATATCATCTAACAAGTTATCTTATTAAAGCAAAATAATGATAGAGTTATGAAACGAACATAAACCGTGTTTATGAGTACACGAAGTAATTTTTTGGAATTCGACATTAACTTCATTGAACTTCCCCGCATAAAACGGGATCGGTTAAAAAACATGGAGGTATAATAATTCTTAAAAATGTTTAAACATGTATATTGCTTTATATTTTATTCACCGAAGCAAGATGACTTAATCTAATACAAAATTATTATATGATGAATATAGACCAGGAATTTCCATATTATAGCATAGAAGTTGATGAGGCCATTAAAAAACTGGATAGCAATCAAGAAGGAATAAGTGATAAAGAAGCCCAAGAAAGGGTTAAGGAATTTGGCCAAAACGTTTTGGAGGAAAGAGGGAAAACCAGTGTATTAAAGTTAATAATTAAGCAATTTAAGGATTTTCTTATCCTGATACTTTTTATCGCCGCAATTATTTCATTCTTTACGGGTCATATGATTGATGTTTACGTGATAATCGGTGTGATCCTTTTTAATGCGATCGTTGGTTTTTTACAGGAATACAAGGCTGAAAAATCGATTTCATCCCTGAAAAAATTGATCAAAAAAGAAGCCGTTGTAAAGCGCGATGGGCAAAAAAAGATTATCCAGGCTTCTCAACTGGTGCCCGGGGATGTTATGATAGTGGAAGAAGGTCAATCTATTCCTGCTGATGGGCGTATTATAAATCAAAAGAATTTACAAGTGGAAGAATCATCTTTAACAGGTGAATCGCTTCCCGTGGAAAAAATAATTGAGCCTGTCGAGGAAAAAACAAGCCTCGCGGATAGGAAAAACATGATATACAAAGGTACCCACGCAACCCGGGGATCTTGTACCGCGGTAGTGACTGCCACTTCATCCTACACGGAATTGGGAAAAATTGCTGAATCATTACAGGAAGTTGAAGAAAAAGAAAGTGAATTTAAGAAAAAAACAGGTGAATTAGCCAAAATCATGGCCGGGGTGGCCATATTCACATCCCTGATCGTGTTCTTGGTCGGGTATTTTATCAGGGGTTTCGAATTCAACGAGATCTTGTTGGTTACGATCGCTAACCTTGTATCCGCGGTTCCGGAAGGTTTGCCGGCCGTATTATCCATAGTGCTTGCCATTGGTGCCAACCGAATGGCAAAACAAAATGCTATTATTAGGGAATTTACAGCGACAGAAACTGCCGGTTCGCTTAACGTGGTGTTGACCGATAAGACAGGAACCATTACACAGAGCATCCTCACGGCGAACAAATTATACATGACCGATGGAAAGCACTACGAGGTTTCTGGAAATGGATACAGTACGCAAGGGGACATCCAGTCTGACGGGCAAAAAATCAACGTGCAGTCAAACAAACTTCTTGCTAAAATGACAGCGATAGCGGAATATTGCAACAATGCCAGCTTAAACGGGAATGGAAATGATGATGACGGGGTTTCAGGAGATCCCACCGAGGTAGGATTGTTGGTTTTGGCAAAAAAGACGAGGTTGAAAGAAACAGAACCATATGATAAGCTAAAACTACTGGATGACCTTCCTTTTAATTCTGAACAAAAATTCAGGGCCTCTCTTCTACAATACCCGGATAAGCACAAGGAAGTTTTCGTGGTAGGTGCCCCTGAAAAGTTATTGAAAATTTCTTCCGGGTACTTGATGGATGATGGCCGAGAAGAATTAACCGATCAGAAGAAAAAAGAAATTTCCGATAAGATCAATGAATTAACAAGCCAATCCATGAGAGTGATCGGGTGTGCATTCAGGAAGGCAAAAGAAAGCACCAAAACGGTTGAACCAGAAACCGCCAGCGACCTGGTATTTGCCGGGTTGTTTGGCATTATCGATCCGCCCCGGCCAGAGGTAAAAGAAGCGGTTAGAAAATGTAAAAGTGCCGGTATACGGGTTGTGATGGTAACAGGCGATCATAAACAAACAGCTGCTGCTATTGCCCGGGAAGTTGGTATTTTAGATCATGGAAACGAGGAGAATGAGTGCCCTGCCGTGTTGACAGAAAATGAGCTTGAGGAACTTGATGATGAAACTTTTAACAAGTATGCCGGTTGTGTTAATGTTTTTGCACGGGTTAGTCCAAACATGAAATTGCGGATTGCCAAGAGTATCCAGGGGAAAGATAAACTTATCGGGATGACCGGGGACGGTGTGAATGATGCTCCCGCTTTAAAAGTTGCCGATGTGGGAATAGCAATGGGACAAAGAGGGACAGACGTGGCCAGGGATGTGTCCCAAATAGTATTATCGGACGACAACTTTGCAAGCATCGTGAATGCCATAAAGGAGGGAAGACTTGTATTCAGGAACGTGCGCCTGACCAGCTTTTTCCTATTGACAACAAATTTTGCTTTTACCTTGACCATTGTCCTGGCCCTTGCCTTTGGGTTTACCTATCCATTACTGGCCACGCAAATACTTTGGGTCAACCTGGTGACCAATGGGATCATGGACGTAGCAATAGCCACTGAACCTGATCATGGTGATATCATGGAAAATTCGCCCTCGCCAAAAGGAGAACCTATTTTAAACAAGCAACTTTTTCCTTTCCTGCTCCTAATAGTACCCGTGATGGTTACTCTCGCACTATTGACTTTTAACTATTACCAAGATTCAGGCGTGGAAATGGCAAGGACAGGAGTTTTCTTGGTAGTCTCCATGACGCAGATATTTAATGCTTATAACCTGAGATCGCTGGATAAATCAGCTTTTTCCATAGGAATTTTCAAAAACAAATGGGTTAATAGGGCTTTTATTCTTGGAATAATTCTTCAAATTGGCGTCATAAAACTGGAATTCATGAGGGATTTATTTCGTTTCACGGATGTACCTTGGTTGGATATCGCGGTCATCACGGTACTATCATCTTTGGTGTTTGTTTTTGGCGAACTTTATAAATTTATTATGAATAGGGTAAAGAGTCAATAGAAAAAAATAGGATGCTAACGGGTAATAAACCCATTATTCCCGGTACGTGTTGATGTTGCCAGCAACAACTAATAAAACAATCCTTCACAAAGAGCTATTGATTTTTCTCACCTCACCAGGTATCCTGCACTTGGCTGGCCTCACACTGGTGGGAAAATTGCCGGGCATCCGTCCAGTCGAGATACGCTCTATAAATATTATAAATCAAACTTGTTGTTGTTTTTTTTGCTTTTTCGTTTCATATTACGTAAATTGCGTTACGTAAATGGCGTTACGTAAATTGCGTAACATAAAGCATGCAACAATGAAAAAAATATCTAATCCATTTATTTTAACCGGCTATCACTCACCTCTATATTTTTGTGACAGGATCAAAGAATTGGAAACTTTGGTAGAAGCGGTTGAAAATGAACGGAACATTACCTTGTTTTCCTTGAGGAGATTAGGCAAAACAGCTTTAATCCGGCATTTATATTACCATTTGGAAAAAAGAAAAGGATATGCAACCTTGTACATTGATTTATTACCTACAGAATCTTTTCATTCGTTAACCTTAAAAGTTGCAAACGCTGTATTCCATAGATTTGGTAAAATAGACAACAAGGGGTTTACAAAAAAAATTCAAGGATTTTTGAGCCAGGTTGGTGCAAGCCTTGAATTTGATCAGTTTACAGGTCTGCCTTCATTATCGCTGAACTACCAAGATAATAGCAGGTTAAAAACATCCTTAAGAAAAATTTTCGAATTTCTCTCGGGGCAGGACAGGAAAGTAATCATTACCCTTGATGAATTTCAACAAATCAACAAGTATACTGATGACAACCCGGAGGCATTTATCCGTTCCCTGGTGCAGGAATTTTCTTCATTAAGGTTTATTTTTTGCGGGAGCCAGCGTGGGATGATGATATCCATGTTCACGGACCATGGCAGGCCTTTTTACCGCAGCACGCAACTTATGGAGTTGCACGCCATCAATATCCAGGAATATACAAAATTTATTAATCATCATTTCCAAAAAGCGGGTGCAGTTATACCGGATGAAGTCACCAGGGAAATTTTTGATTGGACCAGGATGCAAACATATTATGTACAGGTGGTATGTAACAGGTTGTACGCGCTCGCATCTTCCATTGATAAGGATGTGTTGCACGATATCTTTCAAAAAATTCTTCTCGAGGAACAAACTATTTTCACAACATATAGGAACATGCTGAGTTCGACACAATGGAAAGCACTGGTTGCCATTGCCAAAGAGGGTGGTGTAAATGAACCCACCAGTGGGGAGTTTTTAAAGAAACACGGGATTCCTGCTGCCAGCTCCATGAAAACAGCTATAAATGCTTTAGAAAAAAAGGAGTTGATCTTAAAGATCAATGATCAATATACCTTGCATGACACGTTATTAATGAGGTGGATCCAAAATTTCGTGGATTGAGCGCTGGTCACTGCATGTGGCTTAATATTTATAACTAATTTAAATAGTAACGAAAATGGTAATAGAACCCATTTTATTTAATTAAACCTTCAACTTGTATATCTTCATCAATATCTTCCCAATGAATTCCTTCTCCATTGCCGATAAGACGCCAATTTTCTCTTTGTGCTTTTGATGCATCCCGTAAACTTGGAAACCAATCCAAAGGAACAGCAATTTCACGCCCATCTTCAAGGCGTATAAACATTTTTAAATGATCAAACCATACATCAACAGCATTGGTTGATTTATTTATTGTTAAAGAATTCATGCCATTTTGTTTTTAAAAGTTCATTATGCTGCATCACCAGTTTTCTTATTTCATTTATTTCTTTTACATTGAATCTCTTAGATCTAATAATCTCAATAGGGTCAAGGCCAAATTTTGCAGTACTATTATCTTTTTCATGTATATGTGGAGGGGAATGATCATTAATGTAAAAGAAAAATCTATATCCTTTAATCCTTAATATTGTAGGCATTAAGTTCTATTTTAATACAAAGATATAAAAAAATAATATTATATAAGTTTTTTACATATCCTGAAATTATTATAATTGGCAATGGCCTACGTAAATTGCGTAACATAAAGTATGTAACAATGAAAAAAACAACTAATCCATATACCTTGCATGACACGTTATTTATGAGGTGGATCCAAAATTTCGTGGATTGATTGGCAAAATGTTGATGTTCCTGAAAGTATCATCTTGTTTCATGTTGTCAGAGCCTAAAGGTTCAACACCTTCAGGGTTATTCGCGTTTGACTTGTCAACTGCTTCCACGGTTTTCTTGGTATTCCTTTTTAAAGATAGTATAGATCGCCTTTTTTCACGGACAAATTGACATTTTTTATGCCATAATATTGATATGGTTTATTTTTTGTAAAATAATTATAGAATACAGTGTGGAAATAGTTACAGGAATAAACGCTCATAAATTAATTTTTACAGCATATGGACTATAAAGATTATTATAATATATTAAGCGTTCCAAAAACGGCAAGTCAGGACGAAATTAAAAAAGCCTACCGAAAATTGGCAGTCAAATACCATCCCGACAAGAACCAGGATAATCCACAAGCTGAAGAACGGTTTAAAGAAATTAACGAGGCATATAAAGTCCTTGGTGATGTTGAGAAAAGAAAAAAATATGATGAACTAGGGGCAAATTGGGAACAATATCAAAATACCGGTGCTGGTGGAGGATTCGATTATTCAAGGTTCCAAGGAGGTTCACCTGGTGGTGGTTCATTTTATTTCGAGGGCGGTTTTGATGACTTGTTCGGGAATGCAGGAGGTGGGTTTTCCGATTTTTTTAATTCCTTCTTTGGTGATTACGGTAGTTCACAGCGCGGTTTTAGAAGCCAGCAACGACCCATAAGAGGCCAAGACCTCCAGGCTGAGATCGAAATCAGCCTTTCAGAGGCTTATCATGGCGCTTCCCGCATTTTAAACGTCAACGGACAAAAAATACGGGTGAACATTAAGCCGGGATCTTATGAGGGACAAGAACTACGGATCAAAGGCATGGGGGAGAAAGGCCCAGGCGGTGGTATCCAGGGCGATATTTATATTAAAATTAAAATTACTCCAGATAAAAATTATATTAAACAAGGCAATGACCTAATCATGAAAGCTGACGTTGATTTATATACCGCTGTATTAGGTGGAAAAATTGAGATGGAGACATTGGATGGTAAATTAAATGTCACCATTCCTAAAGGTTCACAAAATGGGAGCAAGCTCAGGATAAAGGGAAAAGGGATGCCGATTTATGAAAAACCTGGTGTGCATGGAGATTTATATATTCAATTAAACGTTTTGATCCCTCGTGATTTGGGCCAGGAAGAAACCAATTTGTTCAGAAAACTTAAAGAACTGAAAAGTAAACGCGAGTTTAGTTATAATTAATTATGGACTTGTTCCAATTAGGGAATGTATGGCATGTATTTTGATCTATCTATATTAGTGATAGTTAACTTAATGTCTAACCTTAAAACGAAAAAGTTATGTTACCAAAACTTAGAAGCCGGATGCCAAGTTTAATTGATGAATTTTTCGAAAATGATGTACTTACAGATTTTTTTGGAGGCAGAAGCACGAGTATTCCTGCTGCAAACATTACCGAGCAAGACAAGGAATATAAAATAGAAGTCGCTGCACCAGGTTTGCAGAAGGAAGATTTTGAAATCAATGTTGAAAATGATGTGCTTATTGTTTCTTCAAAAAAAGAAGAGGAAAAAGAGGAAAAAGAGAAAAATTACATGAGAAGGGAATTCAGTTACCAAACTTTTAGCAGGTCTTTTGCTTTGCCGAACATGGCAGACAGTGACAAAATAAAAGCCTCGCATAAAGATGGTGTACTGACTATTAATATTCCCAAGAAAGAAGAAGCCTGGAAAAAACCGGCCAAAAAGGTTGCTATTGAGTAAATAACTTTATTATTAGATTGCCTTCTGTTCTGGCAATCTAATTCTTTTTATTGTTTTTGGATATAAAAGGTTAGGATTTGGTAAGCAAGAACTTTTTAATAGAGGAAATCCATATAGAAGTAAAGATCATTGTCAACATGATAACTGATAATGTGACCTGGTAACCAAAATCGGCAATTAATCCCAAATTAAAAGCAGTTGTACTTAAAACAAAACTAAACTCGCCAATTTGGGACAATAAGGCACCAGCATATAAACTATCACGCCAATTGATTTTCATGGCACGAAAAATAGATACGTTAATCATGCTATTAATTACCAATACCAGGAAAGCAATTAATAAAATGATGTAAATGTGCCTGAATAAAAATGTAATATTTATTTGAAGCCCTATTGATATAAAAAATAATGCAAGAAAAAAAACCCGAAAAGGGATCAGGTTATGTTTTAGTTTTTCTGTTGAGGCTTCCTGCCCGATAATAATCCCTGCCATAAATGCCCCGAGCGCTGATGAAAGCCCAATTAAATGAGTGAGCCAGGCAAACCCGAAACACACTGACAACCCTATAAAAACCTGCAAGTCGTAGTCATCATGTATTTTTTGGTAGAATGGCAGTTGGAAAAGCCGCTTTTTCATGGCCGCCCTTAAAAAAAGAATAATCAATATCCCCCCGGCACAAATGGAAATAAGTTGGACTGCATTTAATTGCCCTTTTCCCAAAAAGTTTAATACTATCAACATAGGTACTACCAGGACATCTTGCAAGAGCAAAATTCCCGTGGTTAAGATACCAATAGGGTAATTAATCAATTTATTGACGTATAAATATTGAAAAATAATAGCAGAACTGCTTAAACTAATCACGAAACTCAATAATATGATCATGTTCATGTTCCAGTTTAATATCAATCCTATAATTGCAATAAAAAAGAAACTTAATAAGAGTTGGGAAAAGGTTCCTATAAGCGGTTTTTTAAAGTTTCTTGTCAAATCAGGCAGTTTGATCTCGGCACCTATAAAAAACATGAGCAGAATAAGCCCAAGCTCTCCTAGCTCCTGGATGGTATCTTTATCTTTAATCAAACCAAAAACTTCAGGACCCAGAAGAATACCAGCCAAAATATAAGCAATTAGGTACGGTTGGCTCAACCGCCTTAGAAATAATGCGATCATTAAAATTGTCAGTGACAATATGACCAACGCCCCAAAAACAGGAATAGAAGAATTAACTGATAATAACACCATTAATCAATTATTATTCAAATGATTATGAATAACCAGCATTAACTGGGTCTTATCCATCACTCCTGATTGTTTCCATAAAGCCTGGCCGTTCTTGAAAAGCACCAACGTGGGAACACCTCTTACCTGGAAACGATTGGCAATTTCAGGGTTTTTATCGACATCTATTTTTATCACTTTAACTTTATCCTTCATTTCCCTGGCCAGTTCGGCCAGTATCGGTGCTTGTGTCTTGCAGGGCGCACACCATTCCGCGTGAAAATCAACCAGCACAGGCACAGGCGATTGAATAATTGTATTAAAATTTCCTTTCATTTCTCTAATATTTTATGGTTTACTTTTCCAGTGTCATGATTGTCAAAATGTCCTGTCGCTTCAGCCACTTCTTTAAATCCATGGCAAATCGACAGGCGCTTTATTACACGTGACGCGTCACCAGGATCAATTTTTATTCCGTTCCGTCAAGTGCTTTTTCAATTCATCTGGTCACTTTATCTAAGAAAAACCCATTTCCCTGATAAATGTTTTAAATTCCCCAGTTTTAAAAAACAAAGGTAAACATGATGATAACATCCTACACTTGTTGAAAAAAACCCTTAATTTTTTCGGGATTAAGTTTAGTCCAAATGTTATCCTCATGGATTATCAAATACCTCCAAGTAATGGGGGCAATGCTATTATGCACTTAAAACAGAAGCCAATCCAGCAGAAAAAATATGCTGTTCACCCGATAACTCAATAATTTCAGTAGAGAAAATAACATCCTTGACCTCCCCGTTTTTTGACTGGATTTGTATATCCTGCTGCTCAATTTTTCCTTTTTCTTTCACCTGGTTCATGAGGTTCTCTAAGTTCTTCTTTCACCTCTTTTTTTTCAGGTGATGAGACAGAATGTTCCCGCTTGTATTTTTCAAGTTCTGCCCTTAAGTTGCCGGACTTCTTTTTCAAGTTCACTGTTTCTTTGTTCTATTTTCATTAATTGCTCCATGCCTGGATTTTCCTTTCAAAAATAAAAAATATTTTTATCCTTGGCGTTGTTTTCCATTATCTTTTAAGTGGACAAGCTAAGCTAATTCAATTAAGAACAAAAATATTACCCCAAGATTATATACGACCATTCCTTTTTCAAGCAATTCTTCTTATTTTCCTATAAACAAGCGCCGAAAGGGAAAGGTGGTGCAATTAACTATATAATCTTAGGGATTTTATTAATCATCAGTTAGCCGCTAATTACAGAACCGTGGAAAACATGCCCTGAAATTATACACGATCCTCGGGATTTTTCTCCCCGCTGATCTTTTATGAAAAGATTCTAACAGCCTTCATATTAAAGAAATATAAAAAAATGATACGTTTTGTTACCTGATTTTCAATTAAATATGAAACCTGAAACCCGCTTAAAAAAAACATAAAAAAGATAATTATAAATTCATTGGCATATAAATTGGGAAAAAAAATACCGAATCTTAAAAAAATTATTAACCTTAAAAAAGTAAAAATTATGTTACCAACATTTAGAAGCAGGATACCGGAATGGGCAACTGAATTATTTAACAAGGATGTATTTGATTTTGCTGGCGGAAGGTCATTGGCCAATGTACCTGCTGCCAATATTTCCGAAAGCGATAATGAATTTAAAATCGAGATGGCTGCTCCCGGCCTGGACAAAGGGGATCTTGAGATAAATGTCGAAAATGACGTGCTGACTATTTCTTCAAGAAAAGAAGCACAAAAAGAAGAAAAAGATGAAAATTACATGAGAAAGGAATTCAGTTTTCAATCTTTCAGTAGGTCTTTTGTCTTGCCAACCATGGCAGATGCCGATAATATCAAAGCAACACAGGAGAACGGGATAATTTCCATAAATATTCCGAAAAAAGAAGAAGCCCGTAAGAAACCTGTTAAACAAATTTCAATCGAATAATTTGAAAAGGTAAATCAGGATTATTCATTTTTCTCGAATTAATATTAGTATTAACATTTATAAAAAATTAGTATTAACATTTAAAAAAAACAAATTATGGCAGTAATTGAAGAAACCAAGAAACAACAAGTTATGGATGAACTTATTTGGGATGCAAGCGTAGATGCTACCAATATCCAGGTAGATGTAATTGATGGTACGGCACGACTAACAGGCTCTGTCCCCAGTTACTCTGAAAAAATGTGGGCAGAAACCGATGCCTATAGTATCCCCGGGATCATTGACGTGGAAAATTTACTGAGAGTCGAATATCCATCCACCGTAGTCCTTCCAACTGATACTGAAATTGAAAGCAATATCAGGACTATGCTTAACTTCGACAACAGTGTAGATGCTACCGGGATCATTGTGAACGTGGAAAATGGCATAGCCACGTTGACCGGTTATGTGCCCAGCACCTGGCAGAAAATCCAGGCAGGGGACATTGCCCAATCAGCAACCGGTGTTCTTGGGATAAAAAACAAGCTTGACATCACCCTGGGGCGAAGCTATATTGACCTGGATATTGAAAATGACATAAGAAATGCATTTATCCGCAACAGCATAGTAGATTCTGACAGGATTTCCGTTTCTGTTTCAAATGGGGTTGTAACCTTATCGGGCACCCAACCTACCTATACCGCTAAAAGGACAGCCAGGAATATTGCCTATTATACAAGCGGTGTAATTGATGTTATTGATAATATCGCTATCCTGTATTAGGAGAGTTATTTGACAGTTGCTTAATTATTATTTTTATGAGGATGTCAATTATTAACCTGTAATGGGCATCCTTTTTTTCTGGAACCCAATCAAAATAAAATTTTAATATTGATCCATTCCTAGGGTCAACCTTTTTAAATGGAGTCAGATTTTTGGCATGTTTTTTTATTTAAAAAACAGGTAAATATTGTTAAACTAAAAATCATAAAAATTATGAGTATTGTAAAAGTTATTGAAGTAATAG
>CAZOSQ010000060.1:0-12290 GCA_964582245.1 uncultured Bacteroidales bacterium
ATTATTTATCCCATATAATCCAATACTTTCAGACGTGGGAAACTTTAGTAAAAAATATAACAACCGAAATTTTTAATATTTGATTAGATAGCTTCATCAAGATTTTCAAGTTCATCATCATTGAACAGATCAAGTTTCAGTTGGTCATCAGCCAGGTGGAAAGATTTTCTATGAAAGGGGGTAATTCCTAATTTTTTTATTGCTTCTCGATGCGTTAAAGTGGCATATCCCTTATTTGAAAACCAACCATACTCGGGATAGTCCTCGTGTAGTTTTTTCATGTAATCATCCCGGTAAGTTTTGGCCAAGATAGAAGCCGCCGCGATGGAAAAATATAATCCGTCGCCTTGTATAATGCATTCATGCGGGATGGTTTTAAAAGGTTTGAACCGGTTCCCATCTATTAGCAAAAGTTCAGGAGTAATCTTCAATTTTTCCAATGCTTTATGCATGGCGAGGAAAGAAGCATTTAAAATGTTAATCTCATCAATTTGTTCATTGTCTACCATGGCGTAACCGTGGGCCAGGGCTTTTTTTTCGATCAAATCACGGAGTTTATACCTTTGAAGCTCATTTAATTTCTTGGAATCGTTTAAAAACTCGTGTTTAAAATTTGGGGGTAAGATTACTGCAGCAGCAAAGACGGGACCTGCTAAACATCCTCTTCCTGCTTCATCGCAACCGGCCTCCACCAGACCTTTACGAAAGAAACTTTTTAATCCCGGGAGTGATTTTTCCTTGTTAGGTATTCTTTTATTTTTAAGATCCAAAAAAATAAATTTTTAATGATTGATTTTTAAAGATAATAATTTGCCTTAAAAATTTTTACTAAAAACAAAATTAACTTATTGGAAAACATTTTTCAATGCTATCCCAAAAATGTTGTGATGTTTTGTCCCATGTAAATTTTTTTCTTTGTTCTTTCCCCAAAACAATTAACTTATTCCTTAAATTTTTATCTTTTGCCAATTGCAAGAGACCATCTTTAATAGAGGAAATAGAAAAAGGATCGGCATATATAGTCGCTTCACCTGCAACTTCAGGCAATGCGGTGACATTTGAAACAAGCACTGCTGTTTCACTGTACATGGCTTCGACAACGGGAATTCCAAAACCTTCGTAAGTAGAAACCAGTGTTAGCCCAAGGGAAGCTCCAACAATATCTTTCAGGGAGGATTGATTTTGTCTTCCCGTGAAAATAACTTGATCTTTAAACCGCATTTTTTCGTAACTTTTTTTGATTTCATTTGACCAGTACATTTTTTCACCCACAATCACCAGTTTAATATTGGATGAAAATTCTTTCCTAAATTCATCAAAAGCCATAAAAAGCCTATGAACATTTTTACGAGGATTTAATGCTCCCACGAAAAGGAAATAATCTTCACCGCCCGATAAGGTTCTTTTTATTTTAGTTTTAGCAGCTTCATCCAATGGTCTATATAAATCGCTTGCACCATTATAAAGCACGTCTATTTTATGCTTGGAAATTTGATAGCTGGAGGCAATATCATTCTTCGAGAAATTTGATACTGTTGCTATTCTTTTTGCCGCTTTAGCATACAAGGGGACGTAATGATTATAAAATTTCCTGGCCAAAAAAGGGATGTTCTTAGGATCATGATAGAAATTAATATCATGGATTACCACTAAACCCGGGACTTTTGTTTTTAGCGAAAAATAATTGTCAGGAGAAATAAATAGTTCGGCATCTATGGCATCCAGTACTTTTGGAATACTTTTTTCAAACCAAAGATACCAGAGGAAAGGGTGCCTGGATTGGGGCGAAACTACTACTGGATAAATATTATCAGAATAAATAAAACTATCGTCATACTTCCTGTCAAAAAGGAAAAAAAAATCATGTTCCGGGTGATTGCGAGTGATCCTGCTTAAAGATTCATGGGTAAACCAACCGATACCTTCCAGCCGGTTTTTAAGTAACAACCTGGTGTTTATTGCAATCCTCATGTTCTTCCTTTCCCGCGGATTAATTTAAATTCAAGGTTCAAAAGTAAAATGTTTTTAAAGATGTACAAGAAAAAACTACCTAGAATTGAGAAAAATTACCTAAATTTTGGTTTAATTTTAAATTTATTTGAAATGAAAATATTTTCATGAATATCCTGGTTTTTAAAGCACTCTTGCTATCTTTTAACTTACCAGGAATGCGCTAATGCTTTTTCGAGATAATTACTATCGATAAAAATCGGATAACAATGGTAAAAAATATTGATTCACGGGAAAGCGGGGGAAATAAATTATTGAGAAAAACATAATAAATTTAAAGAATATAGGCTAAGTTTGTTGTTCCAAACATGTTTTGCATGGTAAGTCACAAAAGACCAATAACTAAAAAATAAATTTGTGAAACAACTTTTTATAAAAATACTAGGCTTGGTTGTTGTGTTAAACCTAATAGTTAAGACAGCCTGGGTTTTTATTGATATAAAAATACAAAATGTGATTGGTCCTGGAGAATATGGAATTTATTTTCCCTTGTTCCAGTTCACGATGCTATTTTACATCCTCCTCGATATGGGAGTTACTAATTTTAATAACCGTACCATAGCGCAGCATCACCAACTTGTAGATAAATATTTTTCCAATATCTTGGGTTTTAAACTGATTTTAGGAGTGGGTTATGCCGCAATTTGCCTAATTGTTGCTTTCTTACTCGGGTATAATGCCCGGGAGTTTCATATACTTTATTTCTTGATTTTTAATCAATTGCTCTTGTCATTCATCTTGTATTTCCGTTCTAATATCAGTGGGTTACAGTATTATAAAACGGATAGTGTTGTATCAATTTTAGACAAGTTGTTTTTGGTGGCTATAACCTTTTTCCTCCTGGTGGATAATTCTACCAGGAGTCAATTTCGAATTGAATGGTTGGTCTATTCACAAACGGTTGCCTATTTGATTACAGCAATTATTTCATTTTTTATAATTTTTTCAAAAATATCCTATTTTAAATTCCGGGTTAACTGGTTATATTTTAAACTTATTTTTAAGCAAAGTTTCCCTTATGCACTTTTGATTTTACTGATGTTTTTCTATTCCAGGCTAGATTCGGTAATGTTGGAAAGGCTTTTATCCTCGGAAGGGAATTTTCAAGCGGGTATTTACGCTCAATCCTTCAGGATATATGAATATTTGAATAATTACGCTTGGCTTTTTGCCAGTTTGTTATTGCCCATGTTTTCACGGATGCTGAAAATAAAAGAACCGGTAGGAAGTTTGATAAAATTGTCCTACACCCTCTTGATCATTCCTTCCGCAATTATTTGTTTAGCTTGTATATTTTATGCAAGGCCTATTATTACAACCATTTTTGAAGAAACGACTAGTTTTTCGCCTGTTGTTTTTCAAATATTGATGATCTCTTTCCTGTTTCTTTGTACAATGTACATTTTCAGTACATTACTCACGGCAAATGCAAATATGAAGGAACTCAATATCATTGCCGGTTCCGCGGTAGCCTTAAATATATCTCTAAATTTAATTTTAATACCCAAGTATTTGGCATTGGGTGCAGCTTTCTCGAATTTAATCACCCAGGTTTTTATTGCAGTTTCACAGGTGGTCGTGGTTTATCATATTTTTCATTTTAAATTAGAGAAATCTAAGTTAATTGCTTTTATTGCATTTTTTGCCTTTTACATTAGTAGTGGAATTATACTGGTAAAAATAATAAACCTGGCATGGATAATAGAATTTATTGTTTTGTTGGTAGTTGGAGCGGTTGGTTCGTTTTTGTTTAGATTAATTGATGGAAGGGGCTTATTAAAACTAATAAAATCCCGGGAAGAAGCAGGAAATTGAAAAAAATTATTTTTCCTTGGATTTGATTAGGATAACCAACCCGATAAATGTCAACAGGCCGTTTAATACAAGAAGTTCAAAGCCAAACTTGTATCCATTGAAAAGATCTTCCGAAAAATAGTTTAACACAAAACTTATCGTTGGGGATATTATAGCCACCACCGGCACCCATTTATCCTTGATTTTCCACTTGGTAAAAAGGCCAAATGCATATAAACCCAGCAAGGGACCATAAGTATAACCGGCTACCGTAAATAAAGATTCAATTACGCTCTGATCATTAATGATCCTGAATAAAATAATGGTGACTAGTAGCAAGAAAGAAATAAAAACATGTACCCTTTTACGAATACGCTTTAATTTACTGTCCTCGTAGCGATCTGCTTCTAAAATATCCACGGTAAAAGAAGTGGTGAGTGCTGTTAGGGCTGAGTCGGCGCTAGAATAAGCTGCTGCTATTAAACCAATCATAAAGAGAACGCCGATCAGTGGAGGCAAAAATCCTTGCGTGGCAATGAGCGGGTAAATATTGTCAGATCTTTCTGGCAATGCAATTCCCAACCTGGTGGAGTATATCAATAACAATGCTCCCAAGGTGAGGAACATTAAATTTACCGGCACAAGTAATAAACTAAAACTATACATGTTTTTTTTCGCATCCCGGATATTTTTGCAACTGAGGTTTTTTTGCATCATATCCTGGTCAAGGCCTGTCATGGAAATGGTAATAAATGCACCCCCTAAAAAGGACTTGAAAAAGTTTTTCCCCGTTTTCCAGTTTTCAAAAAAGAAAATTTTAGAATGTTGACTTTGTTTTACCTCGTTCACCAGGTCACCAAATGAAAATCCCAGTTCTTTGGATATAAAATAAATGGTGAAAATAACCGCGAGAATCATAGAAAAAGTTTGCAATGTATCAGTCCAGATGATAGTTTTTATTCCTCCTTTTGCCGTGTAAAGCCAAATCAAAAGAATGGTGATGATGACGGTCAACACGAAATATACGTCTATATCTAAACCAAAATTGGCCATTTTACCATTGATACCATCTATAAAAGGAAGGGAAACCTGGCTAAATATTGTCAAAAATAATACGTTGGCGACTAAAAAGAGCCGGAAGGAAGAGCCTATTATACGGGATAGCAAGAAAAATGAAGCTCCTGTTTTATAAGAGGAGGCTCCAAAACGATCTTTTAAATAGGTATATATGGAAGTGAGCCTGAGCTTGTAATACATTGGCATTAGTATTTCTGCTATCACGGCATACCCGGCCAAATAGCCAATAATCATCTGCATGTATGAAAATTGGCTGGATTGAACCCAACCGGGAACGGAAATAAATGTCACTCCCGACAAGCTGGTGCCTATCATACCAAAAGCAACAATATACCAGGGGGATTTCCTATTTCCCAGGAAAAATGATGCGTTATCCGCATTTTTTGATGTGAAATAGGAAATAAGGAGTAAAACCCCAAAATATAAAACAATTATTACTAAAACTGTAATTGGATTCATAATGATAATTAACTCCTGCTCTTATCTAAATCTTATACAAAGATCATAAAAAATTGTAAAAAGCCTAAATTAGAATTATATTTATAGGATGGGAGAAAATAAAAACCATCAATTTTTGATCTTTCTTACGGTGACAGGAAATAAAATCATTAAACAAAGATTGACGTGAACGTGCATAATTTTCCATCGAAATTACTTGAAAATGCCGTGAATGAATTTGCCAAACTTCCGGGTGTGGGAAGAAAAACAGCTTTAAGATACGTACTTTGGTTGTTAAAACAGGAGAAGGAAGATGTTTTCAATTTCAGTGATATTCTGTCTCGGTTACACACCGAAATTATTCATTGTGCAAGATGCCATAATATTACCGATAAGGAAATCTGTGATATATGTGCCAACGATTCCCGGGATCATGGTACCCTTTGTATCGTGGAAAATATCAAGGATGTGTTAACCATTGAAAATACCCGGCAATACAATGGGCTTTATCACGTACTGGGAGGCATTATTTCTCCCATGGATGGTATTGGTCCCGGTGATCTAAACGTATCCTCACTGGAAGAACGGGTAAAACAAGGTATGGTGAAAGAATTAATATTTGCTTTGAGCACTACCATGGAAGGAGATACCACTACTTTTTACTTGTATCGCAAGCTTTCACCATTTTCAGTGAAAATAACCACGCTGGCAAAAGGAGTTGCCATTGGAGACGAATTAGAATATGCTGATGAAATTACTTTAGGTAGGTCGATTATTAATAGAATACCTTTTGAAATGGGGGCAAAATAACAAGAGGTAATCATTTTTTGACACCTTATATTATTTAGATTGGGTTGAAAAATCTTAGGCAGATTTATCCTGCTTGTTATCTTCTTTTACTTCTTCTTTACTATCATTATTAAATTCGTTGGAGGCTTTTTTGAATTCTTTCATTCCTTGACCTAATCCTTTCATTAGTTCAGGGATTTTTCGTCCACCGAAAAATATTAAAAGAACTACCACGATTATTACCACTTGCCACGGGCCAATATATCCTAGTAATGTAAGTAAATTCATAAATTCTTTTTTAGATGGTTGTATACAAATTTAATCAATAGATAAAATAAAAACGATATTATTTTAAATATAATACAATTTTAATCAAATAGTGTTGCCACATCGTTGGCATTGGCATATAAAAGCAATGAAACAAGTAATACCATGCCAATGATTTGTGCATATTCCATGAATTTTTCACCGGGTTTGCGGCCAGAAATCATTTCATACAAAAGGAATAGTACATGTCCACCATCAAGGGCAGGAATAGGTAATATATTCATGAAAGCAAGTATAATAGATAAGATAGCTGTTAAATTCCAAAAAGAATACCAGTTCCATGAAGCTGGGAAAAGATTTCCTATGGTACCAAATCCCCCTATTTTAGAAAACCCTTCTTTTGTAAACACGTATTTCATTTGACTAACATATCCTGCCAAGGTGGACCAGCCTGATTCAATTCCAGCGGGTATTGATTCTGCCAATCCGTAATCAATTTGATTATATTCCAATTGAGGCGGTGCAATTCCTATAATTCCTTTTTCAGGCACCTTGATTTGTTCTTGGAGAGTATCATTTTGCCTGACGATAGTAAGCGATATTTCTTTACCGGTATTTCCCCGTATGAGTTGGCCAATTCTATTAAAATAAGGAGTTGATTTACCATTGATAGATATAATTTTGTCTTTAGACTGGAGGCCAATTTTAGCTGCTGCTGAATTAGGTATTACAGAATCAATAATATTTAGAAGAATGGGTTCAAAAAGGGGAATTGCTTCTTGTTCTATCACCTTGTTCATGAAATTGCTCGGTAATTCTATTTTTTTCAAGCTTCCATCCCTGGAAACAGTTATTTGTTGAGGTGATTCTGCGATTAATTTGTTTATATCTGCTAGGTTTTCTACTGTTTGCCCATTGATACTGACAATTTTATCACCGTTTTTAAATCCATGCTCCAAGGCTAAAGAATCCCACATTACTCCATATTTCATGTTCTCAGTGGGCAATTCAGCTCTACCGTAACTGTATAGTACCAATATGAAAATGATAATGGCTGTTAGAAAATTCATCGAGACCCCGCCAAGCATAATTAACAAGCGTTGCCATGCAGGTTTGGAGCGAAATTCATGGGGTTGAGGTGGTTTTTTCATTTGTTCTTTATCCATGGATTCATCAATCATCCCTGAAATTTTCACGTATCCTCCCAGTGGTAGCCAACCAAGGCCATATTCGGTTTCTCCTTTTTTAAATTTAAACAGGGAAAACCACGGATTAAAAAACAAGTAAAATTTTTCCACCCGGGTTTTAAATAATTTCGCAAACATGAAATGGCCTGATTCGTGCAAGATGATAAGAATCGAAAGGCTTAAAATTAATTGTCCGGCTTTTATTAAAAATTCCATTTTATATCTATATTATTGAATTTGTATATCTTCTTGTTTCTGTATCAGTGTTTATATAATCATCGTATTTTGGTTCCTTTAAATGATTTACCTGGTTTAAAGCACGAATAATTACCTCGGGCATATCCAGGAAACTGATCCTATCATTTAAAAAAGCCTCTACCACCACTTCATTGGCAGCATTCATTGCGCAAGGCATGTTACCTCCCTGTTTTATCACTTCGTAAGAAATGGCCAAATTTTTAAAAACATTTAAATCAGGCAATTCAAAAGTTAATTCCGGGTAATCAAGAAAGTTGAAACGAGGAAAATTGGTTTTTATTCTTTGGGGGTATCCCAAGGCATATAAAATGGGAAGTTTCATATCGGGTAGTCCCATTTGAGCCTTAATAGAACCATCTTCATATTGCACCATGCTATGGATAATGGATTGTGGATGCACGATAACATCTATTTGTTCGGGGTTTAAATGAAAAAGCCACTTGGCTTCGATTACTTCCAATCCTTTATTCATCAAACTTGCTGAATCAATAGTAATCTTGTTACCCATACACCAGTTAGGATGATCGAGTGCTTGTTCCTTGGTTACATTTTTCAAGTACTCCTTGTTTTTCCCCCTAAAAGGTCCACCGGAGGCTGTTAAATAAATTTTTTCCACCGGGTTATTTTCTTCCCCTGTTAAACATTGAAAAATAGCAGAATGCTCGGAATCCACCGGTATGATATTTACTTTTTTCTTTTTAGCCAATTGCATAATAAGTTCACCAGCAACTACCAAGGTTTCCTTATTGGCTAGGGCTATATCTTTACCGGTTTCTATGGCTTTTAATGTGGGACATAATCCCGCGTATCCAACCATTGCTGTTAAGACAATATCTATCTCCGGTAATTGTACCACCTGTTCTATGGCTGCATTTCCTCCATGAACCTCAATTGGAAAAGAATTAAGAGCATCCTTTACTTCATGGTACTTTCCCATGTTTCCTATTACCACATGATTTGGTATAAATTCCAAGGCTTGCTCTATGAGTAACTGGTAATTGTTATTGGCAGTAATGACAATTACCTCGAATTTATCTTTATTATTCCTGGTAACTTCCAGTGCTTGTTCACCAATAGATCCAGTTGAGCCTAAAATGGCCACTCTTTTCTTCATTCCCTAATTTTAAAAAACGATGTAAATTTCAGGATCAAGAGGCCTGCCATTATGCCAAATTTCGAAATGCAGGTGGGGACCCGTGGTCAATTCACCCGAATTTCCTATAATGGCAATAGCATCTCCTGCTTTTACATGGCTGCCTACTTTCTTTAAAAGTTCCGCGTTGTGCTTATAAATCGATGTTAAGTTATTTTCATGTTGAATTTGAATCACGTATCCTGTTTCCAAGGTCCAGGCGGCCATTATAATGGTGCCGTCTAGAGTGGCTTTTACCACTTCATTCGGACCCGTAACAATATCAACCCCGTAATGATTTTGGCTAAGATCCATGGAGTTGGTCACCAATCCCCTAAGGGGCGAAAAGAAATGAAGCTTGTTAAAATTTACAGTTGTATTTTTTTGTTTAATGGTAGAAAGACTAAATTGATCCTCTCGTTCAACTTGTTCGCGAAGCAAAGAATCTTCCGCGGAACGGTCGAAGCTGACCGATCCATACTTAAGACTGGTGTCTTGTCTCGACTCATAACTTTCAGGTTGCTTCCCCGATATAATTGTTAATACATTTTGTAAATACTGCTCCCTTAACCTTAATTCATAATCAAGGGAATCTAGGGCCATGGCATTTTTTATAATACCTTTTCGCATACTTCCATCGGGGTACCCGGGGATTAATTCGCGAGCAGAAGTGTAAGCTACCAGCACGAATAGCATGGCAATAAATAAAAAAGTGAGGGTTCCAAAAACAGCTATCAGGTTGAGCCTGGATAACCGCATAAACCACACTTCCTCGAAAGTACTGTCATTGTATATCACCAGACGGTACTTATTCTTCAATTTTTGGATTAAATTCCTTTTCTTTTCTTGATTGGACATAATAAAAGTTATGCACTGGTTTCACAAATATAACAAGTTTTCCCTTGTTATCTAGCAAATTTATTTTTAAAAAAGATGATCTACCTCAAGGTAAAACATTGCATCATTCTCAATGTTTAACACCTTCTTGATTTATTTATTGTTATAATAATTTTAACCCATCTTATTATTTTCTTGTTCCCCCCCGGGTTTTAAGGGGAAACATTCTTCTCCCTGAATGAATAATAAACACGATTCAAACAATTTATTTAATCACATAATATATTATATCGGTTATCAAATTTTTATGTTGCATAAAAAATATCCTAAATATGGATCCCGTGAACTTCTCATGTTATTGAATTATTTTCAACCTTGAAAAATTATGAATCTTAGATTTTGTGCCATTTTATTTAGAGTTTAATGCATCGGGGAAGTATTAAAAAAGATTTTTTTTTAACCCGGGATCAAATATTTTGGGTAAATTACGTTTAATATGTATTCTTTTTAAACCTGGAAGAGCATCAATGAAAATATTGAAAAGGACTAAAAGGGTTCTTTTTATCTTGAGACATCAAAATTATTTACATAAAAAAACATGTACGAATTTATTAAAGGTACTGTAATAGAATTGAATCCTGCCTACCTGGTCCTAGAAAATAATGGAACAGGTTTTTTTATTAATATTTCGTTAAATACATACAGTAAGCTGGATGGTCAAAAAGAATGCATGATTTATATTCACCAGGTTGTTCGCGAGGATGCTTTGCTTCTTTTCGGGTTTTATGAAAAACGCGAAAGGGAAGTTTTCAAACATCTCATTTCAGTTTCCGGTATTGGTGCTAACACCGCGAGAATGATTTTATCATCTTTAACCCCGGAAGAAGTGATTAATGTTATTTCCCAGTCCAATGTCAATGCATTGAAAAATGTCAAGGGCATTGGCATAAAAACTGCTCAACGAGTTATTATAGACCTTAAAGATAAGCTTTCAGGTAAAGCCGATGATGGTGAAATATTTTCAGGGGAATACAATACAATCAAGGAAGAATCGTTATCTGCCTTAGTTACATTAGGTTTCCAAAAGAAGATGATTGAAAAAGTTTTGGAAAAAATTTTCAAGGCTGATGGTGGAAAGAAATATGCGGTTGAGGAAGTAATTAAAATGGCTCTAAAACAACTATAATCAATTATATATCTTTTGAACAAGAGTTTTAAATATACGGTCATTTTTTGTGCCATTGGATTGTTCGGCTTGGTTATTTTCTCTTCCAAAGCTTCAGGTAGCGGATTTTACCCCGACCTTTTTTCTGTAAATGATACTTTACCCGGGGATACCGGCAAGACCGACCTTCGGTTTCCTATTAAACAAGATGGCTATCCTTTTTCCAGTTCAGGAAACAAATCTCCACTGTACTTGGATGATCCCTCCAATCTAGAAAAAGATGTTGTCTATGATCCCGAAACAGGGAAGTACGTGTTTAGTGAAAAAATTGGAAGGACATATTATCGTCCTTCAACCACCATGACATTGGATGAGTACCGCAGGTATGAAATGAAGAAATCAATGGATTCTTATTGGATGGAAAGAACCCGGAACGAAAATCCCTCAAGAACTTCTCTTTTAGGAAAAAGACAATTTAATGTTGGGGGGGAAGCTTTTTCTACCGTCTTTGGAACCAATACCATTGATATCACTCCCCAGGGATCAGCCGAATTGATTTTTGCTTTTAACATGTCGCGAACTGATAACCCAACCATCTCGGAGAGGTTAAGGAGGGTTCCCTCGTTTGTTTTCGAATCGAAAATTCAAATGAATGTTACTGGTAACATTGGAGATAAAATGAGTCTTGGCATAAATTATAACACCGAAGCTACTTTTGATTTTGAAAATAAAACAAAACTCGAGTATGCTGGCGATGAAGATGAAATCATTAAAAAGATTGAAGCCGGGAATATTACATTACCCTTGCCGGGAAGCTTAATCACGGGTAGCCAAAGCTTATTTGGATTAAAAACGGAATTGCAATTTGGTAAACTCACTGTTACCAATGTATTTTCTCAACAAAAGGGGGAATCATCGGTAATTGAAATGAAGAACGGGGCCCAGGTTAATGAATTTGAAATTGAGATTGATAAATACGATGCCAACAGGCATTTCTTTTTAGCCCATTTTTTTAAAGACAACTACGATAAATGGTTGTCCGATGCTTACCCGGTAATTTCTTCACCTGTTCAAATCACCAAAATTGAAGTCTGGATCACCAATAAAAACAGGAACTACGAAAATTCAAGAAATATAGTTGCTTTTGCTGACCTTGGTGAGGGATCAGAATCCAATATATATAATGAACGAGTTCGGGTTTTTGGAAACCCTAATGAATCCCCGCGCAACGAACTGAATGATCTTTATAAAAATCTTACCGAAAATTATTCCGGTATCAGGAGCATTGAACAAGTAACAACCGCCTTGTTAGGATTTGACCAAGGTATAGAATATG
>CAZOSQ010000061.1:0-12276 GCA_964582245.1 uncultured Bacteroidales bacterium
CGCGCAGTCCCTATGGGGTGGCAAAAATGTATGCTTACTGGATTACCATTAATTATAGGGAAGCATACGGGATGTTCGCAAGCAACGGGATACTATTTAACCATGAATCACCTATTCGAGGGGAAACATTTGTTACTCGAAAAATTACTAGGGCTGTAGCCCGTATTGTCTTGGGTTTACAAGATAAACTTTACCTGGGAAATCTTTCCGCGAAAAGAGACTGGGGGCATGCCATGGATTATGTAAAGGCCATGCACCTAATTTTACAACAAGATGAACCAGATGATTTTGTGATTGCTACGGGGGTGACGACGGAAGTAAGGGAGTTCGTAAGATTGGCTTTCCAAGAAGCTGGCGTGGAAATAGAATTTTCCGGGCACGGAAAGGATGAAGTAGGGAGAATTAAATCTTTTGATTCGAAGAAATATCCACGGTTAAAATCCGGAAAGGAAGTAGTGCTCGTGGATGAAAAATATTATCGTCCTACAGAAGTCGATATATTGATAGGTGATCCAACTAAAGCTAAGACAAAACTGGGATGGGAGCCTTCCTTTGGTTTAAATGATCTTGTGAAAGATATGGTTCAGGGTGATTTAAAGTTAATGGAGAAAGATAAACATTTAGCAGATAATGGATTTGAAGTTTTAAATTATCATGAATCGTAGTGATAATAAAATGGTAGTAAATGATGATAAATAAGGATTCTAAAATATACGTGGCAGGACATGGAGGTTTGGTTGGGAGTGCTATTTACCGTTCATTAAATGCGAAAGGATACACGAATCTGGTAGGTAGGCGATCAAAAGAATTGAATTTACTTGATCAAGCGGCAACGGCTGATTTCTTTAAAAAAGAGAAGCCGGAGTACGTATTTTTTGCCGCGGCCAAGGTAGGAGGAATTCAAGCCAACAACAGGTACAGGGCTGATTTTATTTATGAAAACATCCAAATACAAAACAACGTAATTTACCATGCTTTTCTTAATGACGTTAGAAAACTTTTGTATTTAGGTAGTTCTTGTATTTATCCAAAAATGAGCCCTCAACCCATAAAAGAAGATTACTTATTAACAAGTCCGTTGGAGTATACTAATGAGCCATATGCAATTGCTAAAATTGCAGGCTTAAAGATGTGTGAGAGTTTTAATATCCAATATGGTGCTGATTTTTTGGCCGTAATGCCTACAAACATTTACGGGATAAATGATAATTTTGATCTTGAGAAATCTCACGTTCTACCTGCACTAATCAGGAAAATGCATCTTGGAAAATCATTAGAACAAGGTGATTGGAAAGCTATAAGATTTGACTTATCCAAGAATCCTATAGAAGGAGTAGATGGAACAGCAGGTGAATCAGAAATTATCAATATCATTGCAAAGTATGGCATTAATTTAATACCGGGTAATTCAAAGGAAAAAAATGAAGTGGAGATTAAACTCTGGGGAACTGGAAGACCTTTCCGGGAATTTCTCATCGCGGGAGATTTGGCAGATGCTTGCATCTTTATCATGGAAAACATTTCCTTCAAGGATCTTATTCCACAAGGAACGGGAGAGATTCGGAACACTCATCTTAATATAGGAATGGGAAAGGACATTAGCATAAATGATTTGTCTAAATTAGTGAAAGAAATTGTTGGATTTGAAGGTAAAATTTCATGGGATACTTCTAAACCAGATGGCACGCCCAAGAAACTGTTAGATGTTTCAACATTAAACTCCTTGGGCTGGAAATATAAAACTAGCTTAGACCAAGGAATTTCAAAAGTGTATCAACATTACACCGGGAGTTAATTTGATTAAAAGGATGATAGCAAGGGTAAAGGGTTTTTTGAACAGGGGAGGGGAAAGAAGTCTTAAGGCAAAAAAAAACATTCTTTATTCTTTTTTTTTAAGGGGTGGTAGCGTGATAATCAGTTTTATATTAGTGCCACTAATTCTTAATTATTTAGGGAGTGCAAAATATGGAATATGGTTAACCTTAAGTTCTATCATTGCATGGTTTAGTTATCTTGATATCGGGTTGGGCAATGGATTGAGGAACAAGTTTTCCGAGGCATTGGCAAGAAATGAAAAGGATTTGGCGCGAAAATATGTAAGCACTACTTATGCTGGTTTATTATTGATTTTTGGTACTTTATTTATCATCTTTTTATTTGTTAATCCCTTATTACATTGGGATAAAATATTAAACACACCGGGTGATTTAGAAATTGAACTAAGAGCGTTGGTAACTTTTGTGGTTGCCTTTTTTTTCCTTCGTTTTATTTTGAATTTGATTGGCATTATAGTGACCGCAGATCAAAGGCCTTCTATTAATTCAAGTTTTGGCCCGATGGGGAATTTACTAGCCCTTATCATCATCTTAATTTTATTAAACAAAACCGAAGATTCCTTGCTTTACCTTGGAATTGCCATGAGTGCTTCACCTGTACTGATATTACTTTTGGCGACAATATACTTCTTCAACAAAGATTATAAAGATTATAGACCCTCTATAAAGCATGTCAACTTCAAGTATTTTCGAGGGCTTGCAGGATTAGGCTTGCAATTTTTTATCATTCAGTTAACTGTTATTGTTATTATGTCTACTGATAATATGATAATTACTCAAATACTTGGTCCGGCTGAAGTAACCCCCTACCAGGTTGCATATAAATATTTTCACATGGTGACCATCGGTTTTACCATTATTATTACTCCCTTCTGGTCTGCTGTTACCGAAGCATATGTTAAAAATGATATCAAATGGATCAGGGGAATTTTAAACAAAATTATAAAGGTATGGGGAGTGATGATTGGTATTGTTATCATTATGTTGATAGTGGCAAATCTTTTTTACCAAGTATGGGTTGGTGATAAGGTTAAAGTGCCTTTTGCTTTATCTGCCTTCATGGGGCTATCTGTTATCCTTGGTACCTGGAATAATGCATATGCCTATTTCATCAATGGTACAGGTAAAATCAGGTTACAGTTAATTGTATCTGTTATAATGGCTATTTTAAATATTCCCATTTCTGTATTTTTTGCTAAATACATGGGAATGGGAAATTGGGGTGTTATTTTAGGAACATGTGTTACAATTTTCCCCATGTTTATTATTTCTCCTATACAATTTTGGAAAATAATAAACAAAAAGGATGTAGGATTATGGGGGAAATAGCATTCATGGTAATCATGAAATTCAACAGAAAAACATTTAATGTTCGAGCGTTACTCCTTGTTTTCAAAAAGATTAATCTCCATTCCTGATTCTATCCTGAAGTCTTCTACTTCATATCTCATGTCTGGATCTTCTGGATCATAATACCAATTTATCTCTACTTTTCCACCATGATTCTTATAATTTTTAAGGATGTCAAAAATATCCAATAATGCCCTAGATGAGCTTGTATTAAAATAGCTAAGCCTTATATTCAGGCAAAGGGGATTTTTGACTTCATTAATGTAACGGGAAAGCCAATCAAATACCGGTGAATAAAACTTAAAGGTATCTTCCATGTAAGATTCACCCGTTAATTCACATACCCCGGTTTGGGGGTTGAAATTAACTCCCGGAAAAAAAGGATGGTCTTTAGATCGCGTAATTTTCAGGTTATTTATCATTTTACCAATCTTAAAGTGATTTATCTATTTTTACTTTTATCGTAAAATATGAATATTCTTTATCCAATGGAAAAACTTTAAAATAAATCGGGTTTCCGGATAACAATGCGGCGTGTATTAATCCAATATGTGCACTTAATTTTAATTTGTCCGAGTGTAACCTTTTTTCTCTTTTTAGATGCCTTAATCCTTTCAAATCTAAAGAATTAATTACAGCGCATCTTTGCATTAAAGTTACCGCATCATGTTTTAATACCCTATTCCGGGTAGTAAAAGTATAATATTTTTGTTGTTCTTCCAAAATAATTGTTCCAACACCGATTTTCTGATTATCAATGAGTAAAGATTCTGCAGAATATGCAGCTACATTTTGAGCTAATTCGATATAAATTTTATATAATCTTCTGCTTGTATTTTTTAGGTGGTAAGTTAACTTTTTTATATTATTGCCAATTACCACCAACATATCTATATTGATTGGTCCAGTATAGTTGAAGAGAACTTTTTCTTTAAGTTCCGGGTAATCCAAGATAATATTTTTTCTTTTATATTGCATTGTATTATAATAAGCGTAGGCCAATTAAAGTAATATCATCCCTTTGAGGGACGTTTTTCATGTGTTGTTTCAAAGCTTCTATGCAGGCTTCTTTTTGTTTTTCCATATCCAATTCAATATTTTTTTTCAAAATATTTGCCAGTTTTGCTGTTCCAAACCGTTTTCTTTCTTCACTGTTTTGATCTACCAATCCATCTGTGGAAAGGAAGAGTATGTCGCCTGGTTTGGCATCTAATATTATATTTTGAAATTTATTATTTTTTTTATTTTTATTAAAACCACCAATTGACCTCCTGGTTCCTTCGTGTATTTCAATTTCATTTTTTTCCTTCCTGTACAAGAATAAAGGCCTTTTCGCCCCTGAGAATTCCAGTCGATAATCATCCTTGATTTTTTTTATTTTACAAAGGCATACATCCATCCCGTCTGAATTTTCTGTATGTTCCTGTTGCAACGAGCACACCACTTCATCGTCTAATTGTTCTAATATCTTGGAAGGACAATTTATTTTTAGTTCATTGATAATTTCGTTTAAAAGCATATTGCCAATCATTGACATGAATGCCCCGGGAACACCATGTCCAGTACAATCAACCACGGCTATCACATGTTCCTTATTATCCTCCTGCATCATGTTTGAATACCAGTAGAAATCCCCTGAGACGATATCTTTGGGATAATAAATAATAAAACTTTCAAAGCAGGTATAAAGCTTTTCTTCCATTGGAAGTATCGCATTCTGAATACGTCTTGCATATTCAATGCTGGATTTGATTTGACGATTTTGTAAATCAAGTTGATAATGGGCTTTTTTCTTATCTTTATACAATTTTAACAATATTCCTGAAAAGACCAAGATTATTAAAACTATGATCAGGAGACTAAAAATGATTAACCTGCGCTTTTTTAATTCAGATTCTTTTTCTGATATTTGTAATTCTTGCAGCTTTAATTTTAAACGTTGTTTTTCGGTCTCTAGCTTAACCCGTACCAAGGAATCTTTCGTTTCTCGCAGATGGCTGATTTGGATATCTAGTTTTTCTTGGGTTGCCATTTTTTCCGCTTCTACTTTATTCACTTCTTGCCTTGTCTTTTCTTGAATTTCTTTTACTTGCTTTGCCTTAATTTGTTTATCAATTGCGGAAAACAAGTCAAAATACTTAATCATTTGTTCCGTATTGCCAATTTGTTCATGAATTTCAGCCAAATGCCCATAACAAGTACGTGTTAGTTCTAAATTATTTTCTTCAAGAAAAATACGTAATGCCTTGTTTACAGCTTCTGTAGCTTCATTATATTGCCCCATGTTCTTTAAAGCTATTCCAAGATTAATAAATCCCGAGGATAAGCAATTTCTATCATTTAATTCTTTGCAAATGTTAATGCCATTCTTTATAGAATTAGCCGCTTTTTCATATTGTTCAGTCTCAGAATATAACATTCCAAGGTTGAAGAAAATAACTTTTATGGCATTTTTATTAGCTAACAACTTGTTAAGTTCCATTGATTCATGAAAGCATTTGATTGCTTCCACGGGTTGATTTTTCTCCCAATGAAGATATGCTAATTTATTAAAATAATTCGCAGAAAGCAGCCAATTTCCTGAATGTTTATATTCTTCCGCGGATTGGGATAAAAAATTTATTTTCTCCTGGTCTTTTTCGGATAGCTGGGAATAAAGATGGATTGGAAAGATACCAACAAATATAGAAAAACATAATATGTAAGCATTCATTCTCATCCGTCAAATTTTATTCCCATTACAGTAACATCATCTACTTGTTCCAAATTACCCTTCCATTTATTAAAAAAAATATCAAGTTCATTTCCTTGCTCCTTCATAGGTTTGTGATGGATACTTAATAAGATTTCCTTGAATTTTGAATAACGCATTTTCTTTCCTATGACTCCTCCAAATTGGTCAGCAAAACCATCTGAAAATAAGTATATGATATCATTTTTTTCTACATGAAAAGTAATTTTAGTAAAAGGAAAATCTAATTTATAAATACCAACCGGCATTCTATTAGGGTTTAACTCGCTCAATTGATTTTGGTGTACCAAGTATATAGGATTATTGGCCCCGGAATATTCAAGTTCCTTTCTTTCACGGTTTAAAATACAAACTGACATGTCAAATCCGTTAGACATTTCACCTATTTCTCCTTTTTGATGGAGAATTTCTATGACAGATTTACGAATTTCATTGAGTATTTTATCAGCCTCGAAAACACCTTTATCTACTATTTTATTTAATAGTGATGAGGCCATCATATGCATGAATGCCCCGCTAATACCATGCCCGGTGGCATCACCTAAAACCATGATTATTTTACCGTTTTTTTCCTTGATCCAGTAAAAATCTCCACTCAAGATATTTTTAGGTTTATAAATAATGAAATTTTCAGGTAGTATATGATCAATGTATTCTTTTGAAGGTAACACTGCATCCTGTATTTTACGGGTATAACTTATATCCTGTTGAAATTCTTTCTTTTGAATGTTTACTTTTTCAAACTGTTGTAATAAAATTTCATGTTTTTGGATAAGCTTATTTAGTTCCCTTTTACTATTTTCTTTTAATTTTTTAATTTTTGAAAAAACAAAAAAAGTCAGTGCCACTAGTGCCAAAGGAACAGACCCAATATAATAATAAATTGGATTAACTTTATGTGTTAAAATAATTCCTTCATTATTTGAATTAATATTTTTTGATGCTTCACTAACAATAACCGAGTAAAGGAGGAATAACATGCCCAGTAGAATGAGGATCATCATGGTTCCAATTAATTCCATGTTAATATTTTTGTAGAGGTTGGGCATACTCCATTTTTTTATCACCAAAATTTTTTATTTACTAATTAATAAACTTGATATTTCATTAGCGAGTTTTTCTCCTTTCTTAGATGGAAGATTAATTGTGACCCTAAGAACTCAATATCTTCATTATGCAATCCATTTACACAAATCATTTACCAAGATTCAACCCTTAATTATCAATATACTAAGTTGTCCCGCCAGGAACAGGACGAGATTCAACCAATGGTTATTTATTCATTCTTTCTTTTCCTTTATGTAAGATACTCCTTTTTTTTATAAATGTTACAAAAAGAAACAAGGTTAAAAGAAACTGTTATAATGGATTGATTTAATTTATATTAGAATTCTTCCTGTTGAGAACAAGGTTCTGTACGAGTGATTGGGTAGGAACTTTTTTAGGGTTTGAACGTAGAAGCCCTTGCAAAGCCAATCAAAATGAAAAAGGAATAAAGCCTCATGTTTTAAAAATATAACCTGGGGACAGCTTCTCCCTTTTAGGTTTATCCCGGGGAAGTAGCTTTTTCATGGCTGAAGATAACTTAATTATTAAATGAGGGCTCCACCAGGCTTCATAAAACAAAAATTATGTCAATAATTATTACCAATAGGTATTTTACAATTCTGGATGTTAAAATAGGGGTTAGGAGTATTATTAATTAAATATTATTTTTAATGTCTTGTAAAATATTGGAGTTGGTTAAGTAAGAATATATATGATCATACTATGAGAGAGAAAAAAATATGGGAGAGTGTAAAATATTTTTCTACAAATTAGTAAGTTTGTCATCCTTTTCATGTGAAAGGATGACAAATGGCTTTTCATAATGTGATAATACTAGTAACTGGAAAAAAAATATACTACCGGTTTAATAAAGGTGGGCAAACATCCGCTTAGGTGGAAGTTAAAAGGTTTCTGAATAGTTTTCCAGTTATAAATTTCCAGGTTTTGAGAAATTAATCTTTAACTTAAATTATCTTGTAGATGAAAAAGGTGGCGATTAAAACTTTTATTGTTGGAATGTTTCTTTTTTTTCAAACTTATGCATTTGGTAGTGAAACTAATGAAGATTATCCCAATGTCGTTCAACATGAAATGATTTCCAAGGAACACCTAGTTGATGGAAAACCTGTTTTACACCAAGAACACGAGGAGGATAGCCATGGAAGTGATATGTCTCCATTATTTTTTATTATTATGGCACTGGTAATAGGTGCAGCCACTCGTCATTTTTTAAGGAAATCTCCTTTACCTTATACTGTTACACTTCTTATTTTTGGATTTTTAATTGGATGGGCTGCTAAACATGGGTTTTTTGATGCTTGGCAAATTGGCACAAGGACATTGGATTTGGGATTATTTAAACGATCAGTCGAATGGGCAGGAAATATTGATCCACATTTAATTTTGTATATTTTTTTGCCCACGTTGATTTTTGAAGCAGCTTTTGCCATGGATGTTCATACTTTCCGGAAAATTTTCGGTAATGCCACTATATTGGCTATTCCGGGAATAATAGTCGCCTTGATTTTGACAGCAGCCATGGTAATGGGTATAAAATCGACTGGGCTTAGTTTTGACGGTTGGGGGTGGCCTATTGCACTGCTATTTGGAACGGTAATATGTGCCACTGACCCTGTGGCCGTTGTAGCTCTTTTGAAGGAGCTGGGAGCAAGTAAAAAACTGGGTACTTTAATAGAAGGTGAATCTTTGTTAAATGATGGAACTGCAATCGTGATTTACCTTGTACTTATCGATGTGGTTATTGGAACCGTTGGGGCTGGTGCTTCAACCTTACAACCCGTGATGCAGTTTTTCTTGGTGGCAGTAGGAGGAACCTTGGTGGGAGGTGTATTAGGATGGATAACTATAGCATGGGTCAGAAGGGTTTTCAATGATGCTTTGGTGGAAATAAGTGTTGTTATAGTGGCTGCTTATTTAACTTTTTATATTGCTGAAGGAATGCATGTTTCTGGTGTCCTTGGTTTGGTTGCATTAGGTTTGATAATGGCAGGTATAGGTAGGACAAGAATTAGTCCCGAGGTTGAACATTTCTTGCATGAATTTTGGGAATTGGCTGCTTTCATTGCAAATACTTTAATATTTATCATCGTGGGAGTGGTAATAGCTGGGGTTTTCTCAGGTAATGTAACCCTGTATGATTTTCTTGTTCTTGGTATTATTTACCTAGGTATACATGTAGTTAGAGCTACCGTGATAGCATTATTTTTCCCCGTGATGAAAAGATCGGGTTATGGATTGACCAAGAAAGATTCTGCCATATTGTGGTGGGGAGCTTTGCGCGGTGCGGTGGGTCTTGCATTGGCACTGATGGTAGCCGCGGAAACACGTATTCCACAAGAAATACGGGATACTTTCTTGTTTCATACGGCCGGTATTGTAATGTTAACCTTGTTGATTAATGCCACCACCATTAAATATTTAGTAAGAGCTTTGGGATTAACGAGGATTGCCCCGGCAAAAGCTCTTATCATGATGGATGCAAATAATTATCTGAGAGAGAGTTGTGTAAATGCCATTGCGAAAATAAAGTTGGATAAGTTTATGAATAAGGCTCATTGGAAAGCGGTTGAGGAATACATTCCTAAGCCTTTAAATAATGCGGATTTGCCAATCCTGGAGATTTCATCAAATATTGCCGAAATTAGAAGGAGAATATTAGAAAAGGAAAAAAGTAGTTATTGGTCACAATTCAAGGAAGGGTTAATTGGCCCGGGAGCTGTTATGAGGTTAAATGATGGAATCAATGCAATACTTGATTCAGAGGGTGAATTATCTTTGTCAGACCGGCAAGATCTTGAAAAAGAGTTAGAAACGCCAAATGTGCTTAATAAGCTACAGAGATTTCCCTTGATTGGAACCCTGGCAAGGAAAATGTTTTTTGATAAACTTTCTTTAAGTTACGATGTAGCTAGAGGATTCATTACTGCACAGGAAGAAGCCTTGCAATTGGTGCAAAACATGATTGTCAGTAGAGATCCTAATGCCTCCGTTGAAGGTGAAGAAATGAAGACTCTTAAGATGATGGAGCAGGAAATTAATGAAAATAGAATCCATGGATTGACTTTTATTCGTACCATTCGAAATACATATCCTGAAATATATAAAGCGATAGCCACCCGACAAGCAATACGATCTGTTTTGAACTATGAGAAAAAAACAATTGATCGATTACAGAAAAAGGGAAGACTTGACACTGGGGAAACGGCTAAATTAATAAATGACATAGAAGAGAGAATGAAAAAATTAATTGATTCTCCTCCTTCATTAGCCATGCCTAAGCAACAAGATATTCTCACGGATATCCAATGGTTAAAGGATTTGGATGATAAGACGTTTGAGAAAGTCTCCAAGGCATTTTCCACTAAATTATTTCCTATTGATGTAAAATTAATAAAACAGGATGCTTCCTGTTCTGGTATATACATCATATACAGGGGGAAAATAAAGGTTTTGTTAAATAACGAGGTAATAGAAGTTATGGGTCCTGGTAGTTCTTTTGGTGAGACTTCTATTTTAACCGGTTCACCCTCGGCTGTTTCCATAGTTGCTGAATCACCAGTAACTTCCCTGTTTTTACCAATTAAAAAGGCACAGCAACTCTTATCCAGCAATAAAACTATAGAAGAGAATCTTTGGAATTTTGCTGGAAACCGTCTCGCGGAAAACCTTTTAAGGAAGAAAGACCCTTTTAATAAATGGATACAAAAAGAGTTCAAACAATGGTTATTACATGGTGAATTAAAGGATCTTGAGAAGGGTAGTGTGGTGAAACTAGGGGATGAATTAGCCATTATGATTGCAGGTCAGGTAGAGCGGCTAAATGACAAGCGGGAAGTAATTAATTCCCCCGTTCGCATTGTAGATGGTGATATTATAAAAAGTAACGAAGCAAAAATTTTTATTTGTCGGAAAGAGGTTCAAAAAGGATGATATTGAAAGAAATATTTATCGCAACCTGTTAAATTATTGCTATTCATCAAGATGGTTGTAATTCTTTTACCTACACACAAAACTTTTATCTAAAAATCTACCTGAAATGTAGTGAGATTAAGATCTATGAACAGCTATATTAAGCCAATTTTATTCCCCGGGTAATAAGTTTATGGTTTAATTTCGCATTTTAAAATCACAATAGACAAACAAAAAAAAACGTCGCTACCGAGAAATTTCATCAATCTAATCCATTTCATTTTTTAGGTCTTCACGGGTTCTCTTCGTGTGGTTGTTACTTTTTTTACCTGCAGGAAAATTGTAAATGTATACTCTCCATGAAGGCATAAATAACTTCCTATTAAAAATCGGACACCATTGATAAAAAATCTTGAATATAATTTGGAATTAATCTAAATAAACTTTATATTTGCTTAAGCATATTAAAATAATAGGAAATATAGGATATGAAAATATCAACAAGAATACAATATGGATTGCGTTTCATGATGTACCTAGCCAATGCAGGAAATGAGAATTATATCAGTATTACAGATGTAGCTAGATTACAAGGTATTCCGGAAAAATACCTCGAGAACATCGTAAGTCAGATTAAATCAGCTGGCTTAGTTAAAGTGAAACGCGGCGCTAGGGGAGGTTATAAGCTTAATAAAAGTCCCGAGGATATCAACCTGCTTGAAATTTTTGAAGCATTGGATGGCGAAGTTCTATCATACGAGACCCCGGGGAGTGATTTAAGTACAGTAAACCACCAAGTTTTTAATGAACTATTATTGTCTTTAAAAGATAACGTTTCTGTTTTTCTTTCTTCTTTAAACATGAAAACATTGGCGGATAAAATAAGTGAAAGACAGGGTAATCAAATGTTTTATATATAATAAAAGGGGGGAACCATGAGTCCAATATGTCCAATATCAAGCAAGAAAACAAATGAAAATATAACGAGGTTGAATGCTGCAATAACCTTTATATTGCTGGTGATCGTTATTTTTTTTCCATTTAAATGGTTAATTTTTTTACTGGTACCCGATTTTTTTATTCGCGGGTTTTTAAATTCAAATTATAGCTATATATTTAAAATAAACAAGTTTTTAGCTAAAGCCCTAAACTTGAAAAATATTTCCATAAATGCGGGGCTAAAAATTTTTGCTGCCCGGATAGGTTTTTTATTTTCCTTGATAATTTCTATTTTTCACGTGGTTGGCTTTGGCGAAGGGGTTTTATTCGGATCTGCAATTTTAGCTATTTTTTCTGGTTTAGAAGCTTTTGCAGGTATCTGTGTGGCTTGTAAAATTTATCCTTACTTGTACATGCTATCCT
>CAZOSQ010000062.1:0-12159 GCA_964582245.1 uncultured Bacteroidales bacterium
CCGATAAGATTACAAGCATTTCGTTTGATAATTTCACCATTGAGAATTTAACGGGAATTGTCGAAAGCGAAGAAACCTTCCTAAATGGGATTATAAATGGTGATGTTAGTTTTGAAGAAATCAACAATAAAACCATCTTTACCTCGGAAATAGCGATAGACAGTATCATTTACCAAGATCATTACATGTTCGATCTACGGGTCAATGCCAATAATAAAGTAGAAGATAGGATCTCATTTACCAGCAGGATAACAGGTAATAACAATAATGCAATCTTTTCCGGGTATTATCAATTGTTAGAAGAAGAAGATTATGTCAACGCCAAGGCCGATATAAACCGTATTAACCTTGGCAGTTTCCAGCCCCTAGCTTCCGAAACATTGGACAGGATTACCGGCTATATGCAAGGTTTGGTGGTGGTTGATGGCAATATGCCCAAGCCGGGAATCAAGGGTCATGTAAATTTCATCAATACCAAGGTTAAACCAGTGCTTGCCAACACGACATTTACCTTGAGCAACGAGCGCATCAGCATCCAAGACTATTTAATTAGCTTGGATGATTTTACCATAAAGGATGAAGATAATAATAAGCTGGTCGTTGATGGTGATTTAGTAGCAAGGGATTTTGAAAACATCCTTTTGGACTTGAATGTATCCATGAATAACTTTTTACTGGTTAATACCAACAAAGAACCTGATGTTAATTACTATGGAAAAGTGGTCCTGGATTCAGATATAGATATTAATGGCACCATTTCTTCGCCCGAAATCGAGGGTACATTATTGGTTAATGAAAATACCAGCTTCCATTATATATTACCCCAATATCAAACAGCATCGGTTGAACAGGAAGGTTTAGTGGAATTTGTTGATAAAGACTTGCAACTGGGGCCATTAATCAAGGAAAAAACCAAGAAAGATACAGCGGACATTGAAACCGATATCAAGGGAATTAATTTGACTATCAACGTGGACATTCAAAAGGGAGCCCGTTTCAATGTTGTAATAGATCCCGTCTCTAAAGAAGAATTAATAATTTCCGGGACAGCAGACCTTCTTTTCCAGCTTGATGAATTAGGAAGAACGAGCCTTTCGGGGAGATTTGATATTACCGAGGGTAGTTACCAGCTAGTTCTTTACAATGTTCTAAAAAGAAGATTTGAAATAGCTGAAAATAGCTCCATCGTCTGGTATGGAGATTTAACGGATTTTTCAGCTAACATTTCTGCCATTTACAGGGTTGAAGCTTCCCCCGCACCTTTAATTGCCAACCAGACCACGGGATTGGGTGAAGAAGAAATCATTCAATATGGTGAAGATCAAATGTTTTTAGTGTTTCTATCTGTCGAGGGTGATATGGATTCACCAGAATTCAACTTTAACTTGAAATTACCGGAAGGTGAAAGAAATCCTCTCATTGAAGCCAAGCTAAACCAACTTAATCAAAATGAATCCGACTTATATAAACAGGTCTTCTCTCTCTTGGTATTCAAAGGATTCATCCAGGATGAAGGAACCAGTAGCAGTTCTTCGGATTTTAGCCTAAACGCCACTGCATTGTCCAGCTTGAGTAATCTACTCACGAATCAATTAAACAGGCTGCTTGAAGAAAATATCGAAGGTTTAAAATTTTCGCTTGACGTGGAGTCTTTTGAAGATGGAACCGGCCCAAGCGACCGTGAAACTCAAGTTGAATTAGATGTTTCCAAGGGATTTTTTAACCAGCGACTTATAATAAAAGTAGGTGGAAACGTGGACGTTGTATCAAATGAACAAGGAAACGAGGAAAATTTGACCGATATAGCCGGGGAATTTGTTATTGAATATAAACTTACTGAAGACGGGACTTATAGAATCCAAGTCTTTAATAAAAACGAGTATGAAGATATTATTGCCGGTGAAATCAATAAAACAGGCATTGGATTTATATTCAACCGAGATTTTAAAAATTTTTCCGACATTTTTAAACCGGGAGAAGAGGAAGTTGAAAGCCCGTAAAAATGAACCTTCATATCTATTTAAAATTTTCAAAAAAATTATGAAGAACATCTTTATATTTCTTATCCCATACCTATTTATAACAAGCTGTAGTACCACGAGAAGGCTTAGTGAAGACCAATTACTATACAAAGGTGCAAAGATAAAAGTTGAATCCGAGGAATTAGGTTCCCTAGAAGAATTTTCTCTCAAAAAAGACCTTCATGATTATATAAGGCCGGAACCTAACAAGGCCTTACTGGGATTTATTCCTATCCAACTGTGGATATATAACTCCATCAATGATAGTGCGGCAAAAAAGGGATTGGGGAAATGGATCAGGGAAAAGCTTGGAGAACCACCTGTTGTTTATGAGAATCAATTTGTTGAGTTGACAAAAACCCAGCTACAGAATAGGTTATATAACACGGGTTATTTCCTTTCCGATGTTGAACCCATAACAAATATTAAAAATCAAAAAATTAAAATAAAATATAAAGTAAGAGCCAACGAACCATACGAGATTAACGAGGTTTTTTACCCGGAAATTACGGGTAAATTAACTGCCAAATTAGATTCCCTAAAAGAATATTCTCTTCTGGTAAAGGGAGATGATTATAATTTGGACAACTTGAAAAATGAAAGACAGCGTTTGGACAATGGATTGAAAAACGAGGGATACTATTTTTTTTCCCCTGATTACCTTATGTTTCAAGTAGACTCAACCATAGAAAACAAGAAAGTGAATTTGTACCTGGTAATAAACGAAACTACACCCCCAAGAGCCAAAAAGAAATATTATATCAAAAATATATATGTTCATACTGACTATTCCTTGGAAAACCATGATTTTCTGAATGATACATTAGATGCAGGTTCATATTATTTCATTTACAAAAACTTGAATTTTGATACGAACATCATAGCACGTTCCATCGTTTTAGAAAAAGGAAAACTATTTGAACAAGTGGATTACACGGCCACCATTAATAAATTACTGGGATTAGGAGTTTTCAAGTACGTGCATATTAATTTTGATTCCCAGGGTGAGACTGATTCACTGAACGTGGATATTTATGCCACGCCTGTAATCCCAAATTCCATTAGGATGGAATTACAAGCAGTGACTAAATCTAATAGTTTCACGGGGCCGGGGATCAGTGTCAATTATCAAAATCGAAACTTGTTCCAGGGCGCAGAAAATTTATTGGTTGATTTGCACGGGAGTTTTGAGACACAGGTTGGGCAGGATACAGAAGGATTAAATTCTTATGAAGCGGGAATTATGAATAATCTCTCCTTTCCAAAATTCGTCATCCCTTTTCAAAACAAGTTACAACTTGGCAGAAGAATTATCTATACGCCAAAAACAAGCATCACCCTGGGTTTTGATTTCATTAACCAGGTTCAATTTTTTACCTTATATTCTTTCAACAGTTCGTGGGGATATTTTTGGAAGAACCGGCCAGACATGGAACATGAGTTATTACCCGTCTTTGGAAATTTTACATCCCTGGCCAAAACTACCCCCCGTTTTCAGCAGATAATCGATTCAAACCCATTCATAGCTCGAAGCTTCCAAGAACAATTTATCTTGGGAATTAGTTATTCTTTCACCTATAATGAACAACAGGTAGCAGAACCGGGGAAAACCGATTTTTATTTTAAATGGAACAACGAGTTAACGGGAAACACGCTAAGCCTATTTAACCGGATATTTTTCCAACATAACCCAAATCCCGAAGAGCCTAATAAAATTTTTGGGGCAGCATATTCGCAATATGCTAAAACCTCATTTGATTTTCGATACTATTATCATATATCTGAAAACAGTACATTTGCTCAAAGAATCATTTTAGGAATTGGAATCCCCTATGGTAATTCGGACCAACTCCCCTATTTCAAGCAATTCTTCGTTGGAGGATCAAGCAGTATCAGGGCTTTCCCCTATCGCTCCCTTGGACCCGGGGCTTTTGATCCACCCACTGAAAATGGAGTTTTCGCTTTTAACCAGGCAGGTGACTTAAAGTTTGAAAGTAGTTTGGAATACAGGTTTGGAATCGTCTCCTTTTTAAATGGTGCTTTATTCTTGGATGCTGGTAATGTCTGGCTCCTTCGCCAGTCAAAAACCCCCGTGCAAATGGAACCAATGCCGCAAGATGGGAAAGGTGTATTTTATTTCAATTCCTTCCTCAACCAGGTAGCCTTAGGCACGGGCTTCGGTCTCCGGGTTGATATCTCTTTTATAGTACTTCGATTTGACCTGGCTTTCCCATTACGAAAACCTCACCTGGAACCAGGAGAACGCTGGACATTTGATAATATAGATTTTACAGATGCAACATGGCGAAGAAACAACTTAATTTTGAATATTGCCATTGGTTATCCCTTCTAACTGTTGATTTTTATCTACAATCATCCTAAAACAATTAAAATTAGACCATCTTCCAATCCTTTGTTTTACTGCACATTAATATTTAATTTTTGAGTAGCATTTGTTTAGAATAATTATTGCAAGTAAAACCGGTAGAAAGGAGGACAAACCATTGAATCGATATTTTACCGGTATAACAACAACCACGACTGAATTTCTAGATGAACTAGGAGGAATATCAAGGTTTTCAGTCAAAGTAGTGAAAGAAATTTTTCGTAGACCCTTTGAACACGAAGAATTATTGAAACAGTCTTATTCAATGGGTTACAAAACCTTACCGCTAATTTTAATCACTGGATTTATTATAGGCCTGGTGCTTTCCTTGCAATCACGGCCAACACTAGTTGAATTTAACGCCGAATCTGAACTACCCGGTTTAATTTCCATTTCCATTGTCCGAGAAATAGGACCGGTGATCACGGCATTACTTTGTGCGGGTAAAATTAGCTCTGGTATTGGAGCCGAACTAGGTTCAATGCGGGTGACAGAGCAAATTGACGCCATGGAAGTCTCGGGCACTAGGCCTATAAAATACGTGGTAGTAACAAGGGTTCTTGCCACTACTTTCACGGTTCCTATCTTGGTGTTTTTTTCAGTGGCAGTCTCTTTCTATGGCTCATATGTGGCCATCAACATGTATGATAACATGAGCATGAGTTTATTCCTTGATGAAGCTTTTGAAGTACTTTATTTTAAAGATATAATTCCTGCAACCCTTAAAACATTCTTTTTTGGATTTTTCATTGGCTTAATAGGATCATACAAGGGGTATTTCACGAAAAAGGGAACAGAAGGAGTTGGAGAAAGCTCAAATTCAGCAGTTGTAACAGCTTCCTTGTCTATTTTTCTTATCGATTTATTGGCAGTGCAAGTGACAGGGTTGCTTTATTAAAAAGGGGGATTTATCATGAAAGAAGTAAAAGTGTTCAATGACTATCAATATAAAGAAGATAATACCCAATTCAGGGAAAACGAAATCACCATCAGAAATTTACACAAATCTTTTGGCGATAATAAAGTTTTGAGAGGTATAAATCTGGAGTTGAAGAAGAAAGAAAACGTGGCTGTTTTAGGAAAATCAGGAATTGGGAAATCTGTTTTGCTTAAATGTATTGTGCGACTGATTTATCCCGAGGTAGGTTATATAAACGTACTGGGAAAAGATATTCATCAATTAGAAGATGAAGAAATGAACGAAATAAGGAAAAAGATAGGTTATGTTTTCCAAGGAGGAGCTTTATATGATTCACTTTCCGTGAGAGAAAACCTTGAATTTCCCATGAGGCGAACACAGGAAAAAACATCAGAAGAACTCTTTGACACGGTGGAGGAAGCCTTGGATAGTGTAGGTTTAATTGGAGCCATGGATAAAATGCCTTCTGAATTATCCGGTGGTATGAAAAAAAGGATAGGACTTGCAAGGGCTTTAATCATGAAACCTAAAATTATCTTGTATGATGAACCAACTACCGGGCTTGATCCAGTGACTTCAGGGGAAATTAGCGAACTTATATTAAAAATCAAGGATAAATATGATACATCTTCCATAATTGTCACGCATGATTTAAAATGTGCAAGGATCACTGCACCAGATAACATTAACCTACTGAAAAATGGTGTGTTTTATGCATCGGGAACATTCGAGGAAATGGAAAAAAATCATGATATAGAAGTGCATTCATATTTTAATTAAAAGAATAAAATGAAGAATTTGAGTAACATAAAATTGGGATTATTCGTGGTTTTGGGTCTCTTGATATTTACCCTGGGAATATACTACCTGGGACGGCAACAAAGCATGTTTTCTTCTTCAATAACCATTAAAACAAGGTTTGATAACGCAAAGGGATTGAGAGAAGGGAGCAACGTGAGATTTGCAGGAATTCAAATAGGACGGGTAACAAATATTAATTTACTTAGTGATTCTGTTGTCCAGGTAGAAATGGCCGTTGAACAAAATATCGTGAAATTTATACGAAAAGATTCAAAAGTAGAAATTGTAACCGAGGGGGTCATGGGCAATAAATTGCTCGAAATTAATCCCGGTTCTTCAAAACAAGCAATGGTGAAGGAAGGTGATGTACTTCCCTCGAAAAAATCCTTGGACGTGGATGATATTATCAATGAAGTTGGAATACTGACGTCAAAAACTAAGTCCGTAATCTCAAATATTGACCAAATCACCAGGAAAATAAATGAAGGAGAAGGAAACTTGGGTAAACTAATTCATGATACATCACTGATACAAAAAATCAATATGGCCACCTCTGATATCCAGGCATTCACGGGAAATTTAAACCAGGTAAGCTATAAAATTAACCATGGTGAAGGATTGTTAGCCACCCTTATAAATGATAAAAGCATGTCAAGGGATATGGAAAAATCTATTGCCCAACTAGATGATGTAATGAATAACCTGGGAAATTTTTCACGCGGTTTGGAAGACTTTGCTGAAAACATGAATAATGGAGCAGGATTAGTTAACAAGTTGGTTTATGATACGTCAACGGCAGTGAAAATAGATACTACCATCACGAGGATCAACGAAAGTATTTCCGAGGTAACAGAAACTGCCAAGGCTTTAAACAATAGCTGGCTTATTAATTTATTCAGCAAGAAAATCAATGGGGAAATTAAGACGGAAGAATCCCCTTAATATTTTGATCCATAGCCAGCTAAATAATGAACCTTAGTCCACTTATTTTTGAATCGCTCTTCCCGGGGCTATAAGACATTTGTATCGCCTTATTAGGAATTTTTCCCTTCCAGTCTTGATCTGAAAAGGATATTACACTTCAGTGATTTATACTTTTAAACAGGATAACAAATTTTTTAAACCCTTACTTGTATCAACAACCAGGAAAAAAATGCTATAGGTTGATTTTCTATGTGTTATGAGAGTTATCATACCTTAGTTTTTTATATAAAAATACCTGGTAAAAGGATAAAACTGGCACGGAATTATAAGTATATTAATTAAATCAAATGCGATGAAAGATATGTATGAAGATAGGATAATAGAGGTACATTACGATGAGGTAGGCGATGTACTAATTGTTGATTGGCATTTAGTAGATTCTTTTGATTACATTCATGCAGAATACGCTGAAAACCAAAAGGAATTGTTTGAGATTAAACAAATAGTCCATGATCATGAACCTAAATATTTGGCAATTAATATGAAAGCTTGCCAAACGGATGATTTTAACCAGAAGAAAAATTGCATGTTATTCATAAAATCTATCTTTGCGAGTTATATTAACATGGAATCGAAGAAAATAGCTTTCGTTCTTCCAAGGAAAGTTTTTCTCAACATGTCCACGGAAATGTCCAGGTGGCCGACATTATACAAGGACAGCAAGCACGAAGTAAGATTTTTCCCGGACATGATAAGAGCCTTAACGTGGTTTGAAGTAGAAGCAAAAGAAACCATTTAATGGCAATTAGATAAATCAAAACCCGGGTAGATAGAGGATAGTGATAAATAAGTTTGATAGGTATGGATGCCAGGCAGAAAAATTATTCTCCTGGCGTTTTTATTTCTTTCTTTGGTTCTTTTTTATCCTCATGATATAAATCAAGGGCAACCAAAATAGCTATAAATCCCCAAAAGGGTATGGAAGCTTTGTCCGTGTCCAGGAAATTGTTTAAAGTTCCATGGACAAAGTAGGTAATTAGTCCCATGAGAGTAGTAATCCCCATGATCTTTGAAAAATTTCCTTGGCTCCTGTAGTAAACCCTTATTCCCGTAAGTAGGACAGTAATACCTATAAAAATAAAACTTAATGCTCCCAGCAGACCGGATTCTGATAAGGAACCTATATACTCGCTGTGGGCATTGCCCAAATCTCCCGCATTGGTACTAATGATAGTTTTATCGCGGGATAATTGAAAAGGAGCATATTGAAACATATAGGTTCCCGGGCCCCACCCAAAAATAGGTTTTTCTTTAAACATGCGAAAAGCACAGTTCCACCGGTTCAATCTTTCCAAATTTGATGCATCGGTACTTATATTTGATATGGATTGCATGTGTTCTGAAATTTTAGCAGAGGAATCTTGGTTATTTTTTTCCAATTTATGTTGAATTTCCACCCTGTACATCATTAAGATCCCGAATATCGCCAAGACTCCTACCAATATAAAACTAAATTTTATCCTCATAACAATTACAAACAAAACTGCCAACCCCGCTGCCAAGCTTACCCATGCTGCCCTGGAATAAGATAAGATAACTGCACCTATCAAAATAAACACTACAAGCCAGGTGAACACTTTCAACGAGAGATTTTTCGACTTTTGTAAGGCAAAACCAAAAATTACAGGAATGTACATGGCTAAAACAGCACCATATACAGTATGGTCTTTATAAAAGGGGTACATAACAAAGTGTGAGGCTTGTTTATCATGAAGCCCATATCCAAGATGGCGGCTTATCGTGTAGACGATAACCACAAGGAGAGTTATTGCGTAGGCCCAAATAAATTTTTTAATATTGGGGGTTTTTCTAAACATCTGTGTTCCCAGGAAGAAAAAAGGAACCACAAACCATAAACGCGATAAGAAAAATTTGAAAGATACCAGGGGCATGGTACTGGTAATACTTGTGATAAAAATCCAAGCCAAGTTAAAAAATATGGCGAGGGTCACCGGGTGAGTCAATACCCTCTTATCCATATGATGCTTTAGAAAATATTTATACATGAAAAGCAGTAATACTAGGAAGAGTAAGGGTTCCGTGGGAATAAAAAAATCAAAAGGCAGTCCTTTATTAATAGATTTTAACGGGATAGAAAGTGGGATGAAAAAAGTGACAATGAGCAAGAGTGTATCTAACCTGGTCAAGGCAATATAAGCAAGTATAAGAACAAAAGGTAATAAATTCAGGTAATAGAATTCATATGCAGTCAATAAGGTATTCACTGCCACAAACAACAGGGAAAATACCAGTACCCAATTTAGTTTTCGGAAGTCTGCCGTCAAATGCTGCATTATATTTTCTTCTTGATACTATCCAGGATAAGCAACATCAATAAAGTAAAAGCAAAAGCAGCCACAGTGGAAACAATCACAATAATAGATTTTTTGGGAACTGCTTTTTTCTCTGCCGCGAAAGCACGATCCACGATAAATTTATTAGGCAATTGTTGATCTACCATCACTTTCGCCTCGGAATACTTGGCTCTTAAACGGGTCAATTGCTCGGTGGAATATTCCAGGTAATCTCTCAGGGCCACGTATTTACCACCATGTTCAGCCAGTACCTTTAATTTCTTTCCAAGAAGATCTACTCCCCTAGTATGACCATTTATAATGGCGTTCGCGTAAGCATCATTGAACACCTCTGCCTGGGATTCATAATCAACGATACCCTTTTCTCGAATGATTTGGAGTGAATCTTCCATAATTTCAAGTTCTTCTTTCAACCCGAAATATTCCTTTTCAACAAGTTTATAAGCCTCTAGCGCTCTTTCATTTTGCATTTTTTGTATGGTAACGTCTATAAGGTCGGCGATGAAATTGGCCATTTTAGCTGCTGTATCAGGATTTTCATCAAGAACCTCGATCTCGATCGACATAAATTCTGTCCTTCTAGCAGAGACATTAGATTTATACTTATTAATTAACCGGGTAAACTTGAATTTTTCCTCGGGTGAGATACCGTAATGCTTCATCAGGTCGAATCTTTCAATTACTTGGGATCTAATGGCATCTGAATTGAGTATTTGCAACAATCTTTCCGCTTCTTCCTCTTCACCAAATGAAAGGACGTCACCCTTCTCCAAGGAAGAGTAAGATATCAAACTTTTTGCAACGGAAATGGAAGATGCCGGAAAAAGCACCACGGTGGAACGATATCTTTCAGGAATCAAGAAAGATACAATAATTGATCCTATAAAAGCAACCAATGTTACTAAAAACAAAATTTTCCATTTTTTGAAAGCAAATATAATCAAGTCAACTGACCCAAAATCATACTTTTTAGAATTTTCCATGTGTTTAGGTTTTAATAAGATAGTAGTTCTTTTTTCCTTTTTGTACAAGAATGTATTTATTGTTTAGCAAGTCCTCCCTTGTCAAGGTTATTTCAGAATCTTGCACTTTACACTTGTTGATGCTAATTCCCCCTCCTTTCACGAGTTTTCTTAATTCTCCCCTGGAAGGAAATATTGAAGTTTCATCCACTAGCAAGTCAAGCAGGTTCACTCCAACCTTTATTTTTGAGGGATCTACCTCGTGGAGAGGGACTCCTTCAAAAACCTGCAAAAAAGTTTGTTCATCAATTTTTTTCAAGGAATCTGTCGTGGCACGGCCAAATAAAATTTCCGATGCCTCAATGGATTTCCGGTAATCTTCTTCTGAATGAATCATACAAGTTAATTCTTTGCCAAGGGTTTTTTGCATGATTCTTTCATGTGGCGCCTTTTGGTGCTCAAGGACTATTTGCTCAATTTCTGCCTTAGATAACAAGGTGAAAATTTTCAAGTATTTTTCGGCATCTTCATCTGATACATTGATCCAAAATTGGTAAAATGCGTAGGGTGAAGTCCGGGCAGGATCTAGCCATACATTCCCTTTCTCGGTTTTTCCAAACTTTCCTCCATCGGCCTTGGTAATAAGTGGGCAAGTAAGAGCGAAGGCTTCCCCTCCTGTTTTTCTCCTAATCAATTCGGTGCCGGTAACTATATTACCCCATTGATCTGATCCCCCCATTTGAAGCTTGCAATTTTTTTCTTGGAAAAGATGTAGAAAATCATAACCTTGAACTAACTGGTAAGTGAATTCCGTGAAGGATATCCCTGTTTCCAGCCGCTTTTTCACGGAATCCTTGGCCATCATATAATTGACGGAAATATGTTTCCCCACGTCACGGATAAATTCCAAAAACGACATTTTGCTCATCCAATCATAATTATTCACAAGCTCAGCAGCATTTTCCCCTTTTTCAAAATCAAGAAACTTACTAACTTGTTTTTTAATTGATTCTTGGTTGTACCTGAGAGTTTCAAGATCCAAAAGATTTCTCTCTTCCGACTTTCCACTAGGATCCCCTATCATACCCGTGGCTCCGCCAATAAGGACTATGGGTTTATGACCACAAATCTGCAAATGCTTAAGCATCATGATAGATACCATGTGCCCAATATGCAAAGAATCTGCTGTTGGATCCACTCCAACATATGCAATGGTCATCTCTTTTTGAAGTTGCTCTTCAGTGCCAGGCATTACATCGTGTACCATGCCCCGCCATTTCATCTCTTCAATAAAATTCACTCGTGTAGCTTTTTATTAGAATATCAAAATTCTCCCGCAAATAAAAACCGGGAAATTTTCCAAATATAGCAATTGAAATCCTTATTACCATAATAATTCAAACAAGGTCACCTTCTCCAGTTAAACTTTCATTAATAGAAAAATATTTTAACTGGTCAAATATAAACGGGGCAACATTTAATATTGGTCTGTAAAGGATAGATTTTTCTTTCTGTTCTCCAGGGATAATAGAAAAAACTGAATCGAACTTGTTAAAAACAAACAACAACAAGCTCAATACCAGGATAACTTTGGCCGAATTAAATATGATTCCTGCTATCCTGTTGAAAATTCCTAGCGCAACTGCCTTTACCAATTTATCTATCAACCTGGCAAACAGGTGAACAAGAATCACGATAATGATAAAAGTAACCGCAAAAGAAATCACCGGGGTAAAATCAGATGTATAACCCCATTGCTCTCGTAAAAATG
>CAZOSQ010000063.1:0-12146 GCA_964582245.1 uncultured Bacteroidales bacterium
AATCATCTACTTTATTTTTTAATTCTACACCCTTTTTCTCGGTGATCATAACTTGGGCAGGAACATCCATGTTATCCTTTGAATTTACCACTCCCAATTTAATTTGTTCTACTTTACCATCCTTCATTACAAAGGATTCTTCACTTTTTTCCGCTACTTCAACAATTCTTTTTTTCTGATCTTGAATAAAATCATATAATCCGTTTGCACGATTTTTAATTTCTTGTGCAAAATCATTGAATTTTTTCAAATCCGTATTATCTGGATTTGTTTTTAGCATTTGGTCAAAGGTTGCATAAACACTTGCATTTTTAACAGAATAATTAGTCAGTGTTTTTTGCAGACCTTCATCAACAGTGACAAAAGCATTTAATACTTCCTTTTGTACATTCAGTGCTAACAAGGCGGTTAACACCAAGTACATCATGTTGATCATCTTCTGTCTTGGTGAAATATTTCCGTGACTCATATTTAAATATTTTTATTAAAATTCATGGCTGAAAGCATATTACCATAAATATTGTTGAGGGCAGCTAAATTGGTGCCTAATTTGGATAATTCTTCACGATATTTTTTAGTTTCTTCTACAGAGGATGTTAAATCCTTGTTCATTTCACTGAAACCACTAAATAGTTGTTCAGTTTCCTGTAGTTTTGACTTAGTTGTATTATGTTGAAGTTCATATAATTCATTCAACATAGTCAACTTATTGTTCAGTGAAGAAAGTTGTTCTCCATAGGTTTTTCCACCTTCAGAGATGGCATTGTAATAGCTACCAACACTTTCTGATAGTTTTTGATATGAGTTTACGATATATTCTCCTGATTTATTTACTTGTTCAGAGATAGCAGCTCCTGAATGTTCAATAATTTCAGCCGTTGATTTATACGAATTGGCAAGGCTTCCAATTGAACTTTTCAAAGCTTCTGAAGTTTCACCATAAGATACTGTAAGGTTACTAACTGCAGAAGCAGCATTTTTGACATTAGCCATATATTCCTTGGAAGCACTAACAGTTTCAGAAATATCGGAAATATTTCGTACTGTATTGTTAAATTGTTCAATGCCCGCACCTAATTTCGTGAATGTTTCAACATTGAGGTTTGAATTTTGAACGATGTCTTCGAACTTTTCAAGCGCATCAACACCACGTGAATTCACTTCTTCTTCACGTATTTGTTCCATATCTTCAGGATCGTTCATCCCTGCTAATTCTGGGTAAACAAGGGTCCAATCCAATTCTTCGTGCACAGGTTCAAATGCAGAAAAGAAGAAAATAACAGCTTCTGTACTTAAACCAATGATCAACATCATACTTGCACCAGGCCAGTGCATGATTTTAAACATTGCACCAGTGATTACAATGGCAGCACCAATACTATACAATTTGGCGATAAAATTTTTCCAGCCGGACGTTTCTACTAATTCTGAAATATTCATAGCAAATTTTAATAAGAGTTAGTCAATAAATAATAATTATAATGAAATGTTAATTATTTCCCAGGTAAGTTCTTACACACCTAAATCCAATATACGACTTGGCAGTATCTTGGTACTCGTAAGCTCGAGTACTAACCTGGAGATAATAAGCAATATCTTTCCAAGATCCACCCCTGAGCACTTTTCTTTTTAATACTGGAGGATCATCAGGTTTAGCATTGTATTTATAATCTGGATTTAGGTCATGTGAGAAGGAATAAGCTGACTCATCGTAGGAATTTATAGTCCATTCAGCCACGTTTCCTGCCATATCATAAAGTCCCCATTCATTTGGGCCATATGTACCGACAGAGATAGTTGTTAAAGCACCATCATCAGCATAATTTCCCCTAAGAGGTTTAAAGTTAGCGAGGAAACAACCTTCTTTATTCCTTGTATACATTCCACCCCAAGGATACATTGAAAGATCTAATCCACCGCGTGCTGCATATTCCCATTCTGATTCTAATGGCATCCTATAATCATGGACAAATGGTTGTCCTTGTTCAGTCAATGCATTGTTTAGCAACCTGGTACGCCAAATTGAGAAAGCAGATGCCTGTTTCCAGGTAACACCTACAACAGGATAGTTATCATAACTTGGATGCCAAAAATACATTAAGGTATAAGGTTCATTGTAAGAATATGTGAAATCAGAAATCCAACATAAAGTATCTGGATAAACATTGACCCTATCACGAATTATGAAAGATGATCTGTCTTCAATTTCTACCATTTCACCTTGACTATTTTCAACTAAACCATCATATTTAAGTGTTTCGAAATTATAACGATTGGTTTTTTTGGCAGCTTGATTATAGTCTATCCAGAAATATTCATAAATTAATTTCCTGGTATCTACTTCTTTTCTACCGAAGAAACGTTCATTCTCCTTGTAATACATATCATTGAGAATTTCTGTAATTTCTTCATCTTCATGATCTATTTCTACATCCCAATTTAGCAATGGGGGATCAATAGGATTTCCATACTGATCTTCAGTAGTAACAAAATCATCTAATTGTTGACCTAGCATACGACGCATAATCGAATCTCTAACCCAATATACGAACTGACGATATTCATTATTGGTAATTTCCGTTTCATCCATCCAAAATGCTTCAACGGAAACTGTTTTAGAGAATGAAGTCTGTGCCCATGCTACATCTTGATCACTTGGCCCCATGTTAAAACTTCCTTGCGGAATAAAGACCATGCCGTAAGGTTCAGGCTCGAAGTACCTCCCTCTGCCTGGTACTCCTGTTAATTCTCCGCTGTTATAATTATTACAACTCGTAAGAATTGACAGAATGACTGTAATGGTAAGTATTCTCTTCATAGTTTCAGGTATTTATTAAGGCAAATAGCAAATAATATTTTATAAGATTTTTAAATCCAAAGATAAAAATAATAAAAAAATTTATAAAAACCTCACACTTTTGTATTTTTTTGGCAATTTATCCACGCTTAGACTGAAACAGTATCTTAGCATAATTTCGTGGCTGTTTCGAAAATATCTTCCAAGATCTGATACTTCAAAATCATATGCATAGCCTAATTGAACATCCTTAATGGGTTCAAAACCAACCATACCGATAATTGCAGATCCGACCCTGTATGATATTCCTCCCCATATTTTTTTATTATATTGAATGGTAGCATTCGCTACTAATTGTGAAATTCGTCCATCAGAATATAACATCATTGCCGGTAAAAATTCAAAGAGAGGATTATTCATTTGTATGCGGTATCCTGCTGTTAGGAAATAGTGTGTTTTATTTTTATAACTCAATGTATTTTTTTCCTCGGATGAGGATTCTCCTTCAAAATCAAATGTACTGGGAGCAATATGGGTGGCAGATAAACCTAAATAAACATCTTCTGTTTTATAAAATAAACCAACACCGCCATCTACATTAATTACGTTCTCTTCACCGGGGAACCCGGGAACACTCTCAATTAGACCACTTTCTGAATTATAAGCCATCCATTCTGCATCACTTATTCCTTTGTCTTGAACACCTACATTGAAACCTATTCCAAGTTTACCCGAACCAGCATCTACCCTAAAGGCATAAGAAAATTTTACAGATTGATCCTTATTAAACCCGATTTGATCATTGGTAAAGAAAATTCCAGCCCCACTTTTTATCCCAAATAGTTTAAAAGGGGCATCAATCCCACCTGCAAAAGTGGTTGGTGCTCCATTATCCATTCCTGCCCATTGATACCTTTGTATCAGAGATGCACAAATCATTTCATTACTACCAGCCGAACCCGGATTAATTGCCAATTGGCTGTACATGAATTGACTGAAATGATAATCCTGCTGTGCATTCATTGTTGCACCTCCAAAAGCTATTATCAACAGCAAGAATATTTTTTTCATATAATTCTTTTCAAAAAAGTTTTCCTGATTTTATTATCATCACTAAAGTAAAGAAAGTAAAAATAAATATAGAAACAAAATTTATCAACAAATTATCTTAGAATACTCAGCAATGGTTTAAGGCATTAATTAATAGCAGATGAATATGTTGAAGATTTTTAAAATTCAAATAAGAAAATATGCATGGAGAAAAAAAATGGGATATGTACATATTCTATACTTTTTAGGTTCTTTAAGTATAATTACTTTATATGTTTAAAATAACAGGTTAGGTTAAAAAATTATTGTATGGGCCGGTTATTCTATTTTTAATAGTTCTAACATAATTAACTACTAATAATATTTATAAAGTATAAATAACGATGATTGTAAAAATTAGTATGTTCATGTAAATTCACTATACGATGGTTTCTTTTATGCGCTTGAATAGAATAAGATGCCGTGAAAAATTATAGATGTACGAAATACATAATTCGCCCGGGGAAATCTCACCTTATATAATAAAGATTAATTAATCTTTTGAAAAATTTTTAGCCATCGGCCTGGTATTTCATGTGAACATGCTTTTTTATAATCATTTTCGGAACATGCTATTACAATTTTTTCTTTTTTTTCAATGGACGGAATTTCAAGCCACCACCTTAAACTTTTTAAATTTTTATAAAAAATAAGGTCATGCCCCTTTTCATTTAAATTGACAATAAATTTTTTGAATTCTTTATTTAAATCTTGTAAATTTTCCCTTTTTCTATAATAATATCCTTCTATAAAGTACCAAATAATTTGTGCACCAAGGTGTGCAGTTTGATTATTAACATCATTTTTAGGATATATGTCATAAATTCCAAAAATGGCTTTTTTATTGCTTAGACCGGCATATCTTGCAATTTGACATGCTTCTTCGCTATAAAAACCATTAGGGGATGGATAAATTTGTCCTGGAGCATCAGTTTGTTTTACAGAACTTAAACTCAAATTAATAATATCTGCATCCCTAATTTCAGGTTCAATTTCGTTAAAATTTGCCCTGACCATACCTATTCTTGTAGTAGTAAAATCTAATTTTTCGAGATTTTTTATGTTTTCTTGATTTACCAAGCAGGATTGATAACCGAGGGAGGTAAATTGGAATAAATTATGTTTTCTTTCCAGTATGGAGTCTAGAAAATATTTAAAATCCGGATCGTGATTATATTGAAAAGGGAGTTCAGAATCAATATTTACGATGTTCACTTTTTCTAAAAGGGATTCTTGAGCCAGATAAGCACCAAAAGATAGATTTTTCCCCCCTCCAATTAATATTGGAATAACTCCTTGGTTCAATAGAAAAACAAGGACATCTTTCATTCCATAATGAGTGTCAGAAAGTGTGTGGGGTATTTTAAGATTACCAAGGTCTATAATTCTTGTATTTCCCGGGGATTTTATTAATTCGTATAATTTTTCACGAACTTTATCAGGAGCGTTACCACAATCTTCGTGATAAGAATTACGTCCTTCTTTTATTCCAATAATCGCTAAATCAAATTGTTGAATATCCGTAATGGAATTATCCGGGGTGTGAACAGCTATATTTTTACAGAACAAGTGAGGGTTTAACATTTTTTTTTCATCCGGGCGTTCAAGGGTAACCGGATCAAAGTAATCATTTAAGTTCATTTGTTCTAAGTTAATTATTTCTTTTTTTTCTTTTTGGGTTCTCCGGCTTTCTTTATAATCTCTTGACATTGATCAAAATAAAGGTCTTTTGGCTCTTTATCTTTAGGAATCTTATAATTCTTTTTTCCTTGTGATATATAAGGCCCCCAACGACCATTAAGTATCATTAAATCTTTATCTTCATCAAACTTTTTAATTATTTTATTTTTATCCTTTTCTCTTTTTTCATTGATTATTTCTATAGCCCGATTAATGTCAATCGTGAAAGGATTATCATCTTTTTTTAAAGAATAGAATTTTCCTTCATGCCTAAGGTACGGGCCGAATCTTCCTATGGCAGCGGTGACTTCTTTATCTTCATAATTACCCACTGTACGGGGCAATTTAAATAGATCCAAAGCTTCTTCCAAGCTTATTGTTTCAATATGCTGCCCCTTTAAAAGGCTCGCAAATTTTGGTTTTTCCTCGTCTGTTGAATCACCTATTTGCGCTAGAGGACCATACCTCCCGATTTTAACATATACAGGTTTTCCTGTCTCCGGATCATTTCCTAGGTTTTTTTCTCCCCTGCTTTTTTCCGAGGTTTCGATAGTTTTCTCAACTTTTTTGTGAAATCGTTTGTAAAACTTATCTATCATGTTGTCCCACTGAACTTTTCCACTTGCAATTTCATCAAACTCCTTTTCTACTGCAGCTGTGAAATTATAATCCATTACCTCATCAAAATGATCTAGCAGGAAATCATTTACTATCATGCTGATATCATTTGGGAATAATTTTCCCTTTTCAGTCCCGGTGATTTCTGTTTTGGATATTTTTTTGATTTTATTATCATCAAGGTTTAGAATAACATAATTTCTTTCTTGACCCGGACGATCTTCTTTCACCACATATCCACGGTTTTTTATGGTTGAGATAGTAGGTGCATAAGTTGAAGGTCTTCCTATGCCTAATTCTTCTAATTTTCTTACCAAGCTTGCTTCAGTATATCTCGGTGGGTGGTGCGAAAAACGTTCAGTAGCTAAAATTTTTTTTCGAGATAGTATTTGATCAACTTGTAAAGGTGGAAGTAAGCCTTTTGCTTCCTCTTCTTCGTTTTCATGATCTGTTGATTCGATATATAATTTTAAAAACCCGTCAAATTTAAGTACTTCCCCAGTTGCCACAAAGTGTTCATCGGTTGTGGAGATATTGATTTTGGCCGTTGTTTTTTCCAATTCTGCATCACTCATTTGTGATGCGATTGTTCTTTTCCAAATTAATTCGTAAAGTCGTTGTTCTGTATTATTTCCACTGATGGTTTCTTTTTCCGGGTATGTGGGACGTATGGCTTCATGAGCTTCTTGTGCTCCCTTAGATTTTGTTTTATATTGTCTTAAATGTACGTATTTGTTGCCAAAAGTTTTGGAAATAATTTTTTCAGCAGCTTCTTTCGCTGACTTGGAAAGGTTTACAGAATCAGTTCTCATGTAAGTTATGTGCCCTGCCTCGTAAAGGCGTTGGGCAACTACCATTGTTTGAGTCACGGAAAACCCAAGTTTTCTGCTAGCTTCCTGCTGCAATGTAGAAGTTGTAAATGGTGGTGACGGTGTTTTCTTTGAAGGTTTGGTGGATATGTCAAGTATTTTAAATTCAGCATTTAGACATTTTTCTAAAAAATTTTCCGTTTCTTTTAAAGTCTTGAATCTTTTTGATAATTCAGCAGAAACTTCCGAAACAGAACCATCTTGACCTGGTACTTCAAATATAGCAGTTACCCTATAATAAGGTTCTGGTTTAAAACTAATAATTTCCCTCTCGCGTTCAACAAGCAACCTTACGGCAACTGATTGTACACGTCCGGCAGAAAGGGAGGGTTTAATCTTTCTCCATAAAACAGGAGATAGTTCAAAACCGACTAATCGGTCAAGAATTCTCCTGGCTTGTTGGGCATTAACCAAGTTAATATCTATATCCCGGGGATTTTTTATGGCATTTTGAATAGCATTTTTAGTAATTTCATTAAAAACTATTCTTTTTGTATTACTAGGTTTTAAATTCAAAACCTCTGCCAAATGCCATGCTATAGCTTCTCCTTCCCGGTCTTCATCAGATGCTAACCAGACTGTTTTAGCCGATTTTACTACTTTTTTTAATTCACTAACTACCTTTTTTTTATCTTCTGAAATAATATATTCAGGTTGATAATTGTTTTTAATATCTATGCCTAGGTTTTTTTTACTAAGATCACGGATATGGCCAAAACTTGAAGTGACAAAAAAATCTTTGCCTAAGAACTTTTTTATGGTTTTGGCTTTTGCAGGGGACTCTACTATTACAATGTTGTCTTCCATTTATTTCTTTTTCAAAAAATACAAAGTTAATTAAATACCTAAACCATGCTAAATAATTTTTTAAAATTATATATTTGTTATTTCCACAAAAAAAATGAGTCAATATGAATAACAGAAAGTTATGGCCACGAATACTCGTGATTATTTTTTGGTTCCTTTTTATTACTCCCGTATTTGTCTCTGTAATTCTTTTTTCAAGAATTGCCAATGGTAAGATGGGTTTTATGCCAACTTTCGAGGATCTTGAAAATCCTAATAATAATATAGCTTCTGAAATTTATTCTGAAGATACAGTCCTTCTTGGAAAGTTGTTTTATGAAAATAGGTCTTATGTTGATTTTCATGAATTGTCCCCAAATATGGTGAATTCTTTATTAGCCATAGAAGATATTCGTTTTTACGATCATTCCGGTATAGATTTTAAAGCATTGATTCGGGTTTTTTGGGGTCTTGCTTCCGGCAACCGGAAGGGAGGAGGAAGTACATTGACACAACAATTGGCGAAAAATTTATTTGGTAGGGACACTGTTACCTATGATTCAAAATTGGAGAGTTCATATCAATTAGCTATTACAAAGTTTAAAGAATGGATTACTGCAGTTCGGCTGGAGCGAAACTATACAAAAAATGAAATTTTAGTAATGTACCTGAATACGGTTCCTTTTGGAAGCAATTCTTTTGGAATTAAAACTGCTGCAAGGACTTTTTTTAATTTAACCCCGGATTCACTTTCTATTAATGAAGCTGCTTTGTTAGCAGGTGTAGTGAATGCTCCTACTAGGTACAGTCCTGTTAGAAACCCGGAATCATCTTTTCAAAGAAGGAACTTGGTCTTGAGCCAAATGTTGAAATATGATTATATTAAACCCGAGGAATATGATTCTTTGATAGCAGAGCCAATTGCTTTAAAAATGAATTCTCAAGACCATGATGTAGGTTTAGCTACTTATTTCAGATCCTTTGTTCGGGATTATATAAATGCCAAACCACCTGTGAAAGGAAGATATGATTATTTGGAAGATTCGCTAAAATGGATCGAAGATCCTTTATATGGCTGGTGTTATAAAAATAAAAAGCCAAATGGAAAGCCATATGATCTTTTCGGGGATGGTTTGAGGATTTACACAACGCTCAACTCCAAAATGCAGAAATACGCTGAACAATCTGTAGAAGAGCATCTTTCTGAAAAGTTGCAAAAGGAATTTTGGACTGAAAAGAAAGGAAGACGTTGGGGGCCTTATGACCTGGAACTTGAAAAGGAGGAATATGAATACGTGATAAATTTGGCTATACGTAGAACTGAACGATTTAGGAAAATGAAATGGGCAGGTATTAGTGAGGACTCTATATTGGCAAGTTTTGAGAGGCCTGTTAAAATGAGGATTTTTTCTTGGGATGGGGAAAAAGATACAATCATGACTCCATTTGATTCTATCATGTATTATAAATCTCTTTTAAGGTCGGGTTTTATGGCTATGGATCCTAAGAAAGGACATGTTAAAGCTTATGTAGGAGGTATAAATTTTAAGCATTTTCAATATGATCATGTATCGCAAGGAAAGAATCAAGCAGGATCTACTTTTAAGCCGTTTTTATATATTCTTGCAATGGAAGAGGGATATTCTCCCTGCTATAAAGTAAGGAATGTTGCTCAAACTTTTTATGTGCTTGATACAGTCTGGCAACCCCGCAGTGCAGGGAAAAAAGAAGATTATGGTCGTTTGGTTACCTTGAAATGGGGATTAGCTACTTCGGAAAATAATATTTCGGCTTGGTTATTAAAAAAGTTTAATCCAGAATCTATAGTAAAAGTTGCTCATGATATGGGAATTAAGAGCAAAATAGACGCAGTTCCATCTATGATTTACGGGACATCGGATGTATCTGTATGGGAAATGGTAAGTGCTTACAGTTCATTTGCAAATAAAGGGGTGCATATAGAACCTATTTTTGTTACACGCATAGAAGATAAACATGGGAATAAATTATTTGAATCAAGTAAAAAAATTACTGAAGCCATAAGCGAGCAGACAGCTTACCTGATGTTGAACTTAATGCAAGGGGTTGTCGATGGCGGGACCGCTAGTTCCTTAAGGTATAGATATGGACTAGAAGGAGAAATTGCGGGTAAAACCGGGACTACAAATAATCATTCTGATGGATGGTTCATGGGGGTTACACAAAACCTTGTTGGTGGATGTTGGGTAGGAGGGGAAGATCGACCCATTCGTTTTGATAATATTGTCCAGGGGCAAGGTGCTCACATGGCACTTCCTATTTGGGCTCTTTTTATGCAAAAGGTATACGCAGATTCATCATTAAAAATACATCCCGTACCTTTTGATTCTCCTGTTAATATTAACATGAACCTTAATTGTAGGTTTTATGATGAAAAGGAAAATGTAGATAGCCCGGATAATTATATCGAGAGGGACTCATGGTAAATTTCCGTTTTAATTTATGAGTTCTTGTTAGTATATTTTTTGTAAGTGGCCAACTTCAGCAAGAGCAATATGAATAAATTTGGATGGCATCCTGTAAATTTCCACATGTTTTATTTTGCTTAAATTCCTTTCATCTATTCATCAGAAGGCAAAATAAAAAAGGTAGTTATAGAGTTTTTATTTTATAAGGATGTTTTTGTTTACAGTGAATGATATTTTTATGTAAACCAGGTTCTTTAAGTGTTTTTTTATTTTTTTAAAACAGGATTCCCTGTTGTTGTTTAGGAGGATGAGATATGGGATGTAGTGGATGTGATTTAAGAAGGATAGATGGGGGGAAAGGGAATTACAGCGAAAATTCGTGTGGAAAATTAAGCACACATGACTGGTTGAGCAAGTTACCCGAAACATTTAATGACTTAGGAATTGTTGAATTAAGATTTAAGAATACAAGAAAGCAATTCTTTAAAAATAGTCATAATTTAGAAATTAAGCGAGGAGATATTGTAGTTGTCGGAGCAGATCGAGGATATGATATGGGAGTTGTATCTCTAACCGGTCATATGGCTTATCTTCAATTTAAAAAGAAAATTTCGAATCAAAATAAGCATATGCTACAATCAATTTTAAGGATTGCTAATAATGGAGATATTGATTTATGGAGGAAAGCACAATCCTTTGAGGAAAATGCCCTTACAAAAGCCCGTCATGTAGCAAGAGAGCATAATATGAACATGAAGATCGGAGACGTGGAATACCAGGCCGATATGTCAAAGATCATATTTTATTATATTTCAGATGAAAGGGTAGACTTTAGGGAACTGATCAGGGTGTATGCCAAGATGTTTCGTGCCAGGATTGAAATGAAACAAATAGGTGCTCGGCAGGAAGCTGGTTTGATAGGAGGAATAGGATCGTGTGGAAGGGAGTTGTGTTGTTCTTCATGGAAAACAAATCTCAGGAGTGTTTCATCTGATGCCATAAGATACCAGGAGTTACCATCTAATGCTCGTAAATTGGCTGGGCAATGTGGAAAATTAAAATGTTGCCTCATGTATGAGTTGGAAGCGTACCTGGATGCAAGAAAAAATTTCCCCTCACAATTGCTTGAACTAGAAACAGAACAGGGTATTGCTTATCATCATAAGGTGGATGTTCTTAAAAACATAATTTGGTATTCCTATAATAAGGATATACCGGTAAATTTAATTCCGCTTTCAATAGATGATGTAAAACGCATTATTCAATTAAATAAAAAGGGTATATTGGTAAAATCCTTATCAGAAGATGATAAATATAAAACTTTTAGTAAAAAGACCATTATTGAAAATAATGTTTCTCATGGTGAGATTAGAAGGGAGCCTAAAAAGAAAAAAAGGTAGTTTGATAAACTACCTTTTTTAATAGGCCCTAATATTTTTTCCTTCTATATAGTTAATGAAAGATTTATTCACAACTTTATTACCACCCGCGGTTGGATAGTTACCTGTAAAGTACCAATCTCCTAAATCACCGGGACAAGCATTATGAAGGTTTTCTACTGTTTGGTATACAATTTCAACATCGGCTTTCACGGTTGGATCTTTAAGTAGTTCACTTATTTTTTTAGAAATTTCTTCATCAGTAAAAGGTTCATATATTTCTTTCACGTAGTTTTTTATTTCTTCTTTCGGTAAACCTTCTTGTGACTTACATTTCTTATATACATTGTTTATAACGGATTGCATTCCTCGGTCGCGTAATAATTCAATCGTAGCTCTAAACGCTATGAAATCCCCTAATTTAGCCATGTCTATCCCGTAACAATCGGGATAACGTATTGGAGGTCAAGAAGAAACAACC
>CAZOSQ010000064.1:0-11918 GCA_964582245.1 uncultured Bacteroidales bacterium
TCCAGTATCATTATAAAAAAATGATCGATCTTCCAGGTTGTCAAAATCCCAATAGCCTGATATGATAGAGTCTGGATGATAAGCGTGCACGTATTTAAGTTCTTGAGGACCACATTCAAAATACGTAATGCTATCTTCAGCATAAAAAGAAGCATCCACTTCTTGTACCTTGATGTATTCGGGCTTAATTACCGTATCCCGGCATATTCCTTCATACATGATCATTGAAACAGTATAGCTTCCCCTTGAAGTATATGTATGGATAGGTTGGTTGCCAATGTTCCCATCTCCAAAACTCCAATGCATGCTATCTCCCCCCTGGTAAGCAGGATAATACTTCACCGGGATATTGGCACAAGCATTTGAATCCGCTAAAAATTGTGCTGAGGGCACGAAAAGTCTAATGGGTTTGCTCGATGTATCAATGCATCCATGTTTGTCTTCAACAATCAATTGAGGTAAATAGGTAGTGGTTGTATCGGTTTTATATTGATGGGTTACTTTCACGGAATCATGCACCAAAGTTCCGTCTCCCAAATCCCAATTCCAGTCTGTAATAGTATTATCCGTAAGGGTATTGGTAAAATTCACTTCCAGTTGGTCACACCCGCGGGAGGTATCTACCGTGAAAGTTGAATAGGGTTTTACAACCGTCACTACTTTTTGAATGGAATCAACGCATCCATTTACATCATTTACCATGAGGGTGACCGGGAAATTTCCTCGTTTTGTGAATTTATGGGTGATATAAGGCGTATACCTTCTTCTTTTCGGGGTATTATCTTTAAAATCCCAGTAAAATGATTCCATGGAGCAACTATCCAAGTAATCGACAGAAGCAGATGCATCAAAATCAACCTCCAGGTTCATACATATTGTATCTTTATGAAGGATACCCGGAATATTATAAGTGGCAGCAAGGTTTCTCACGTGAATGATTTCTTCATAATCCACTGAACAAGATGTACTGCTATTTTCAGCATGAAGGATTACCTTGTAGTCGTTCGAAGAACTATAATTATGATGGGGATCTTCAACGTTGGCACTCGTATTTCCATCTCCAAAGTTCCAGTTCCAGTTGGTTGCTTGGTCAATGCTACCGTCAAATGTATAATTATACGGGGCGTTGCAATCATGGATGGCCTTATAAGAAATTACCGGTCCATTTACTTGTAATAAGTTATTTTTGCTTACGATGTTCTCGCATCCGTTAAAAGTGGCAGTTAAATAAACATCATGTAATCCTGCTTTTTTAGGGGCAATGGGAAGCTTGGGATTTGGATACTTGGTGCAACCCGAGATAATCCCCGCGGGTGAATGGTAATACCACGAATCAATGGAATCTTTCCATGGCCCGGTGTAAGTAAATTGAACTTGCTCGTTAGCACATACCGCGGGAGGTGAAATGGAAAAATCGGGTGTAAATACAGCCCCGGCTCTTATGATGATAGCATAGGATGTGTCAATACATCCTTTATCATTGGTGATGATCAGCCTGGTAGGGAATTCTCCCGGTGAATTAAAAGTGTGGGTTATATTTTGTCCCGTACCGGAATTCCCGTCCCCGAAAAGGTATTTCCAAGACACGATGTTTTCATTGGATTTGCTTGAATCAGAAAAATTTACCTGCAAGGGCACGCAACCTTGCGTGGTATTAGGCATGAACCTTGCTGTTGGACGGGCAACCATCACGGTTTCAGTATGTTTATACGTACAGCCAAGGGGACTGGTAGCAGACAAGGTGACAGGGAAACCATAATCATTAATATCGTGGTTATAATACTCTAAATCTGTTTCTTGGCTGGCAGGGAAAGTAACATTTATATTTTTTTCATTCGAATAAAGATCATTTTCAACATGCCATTGCCAGTTAGAGACATTTAAGGATTTGTTATTCGTTTTTGAAGTTGCTGGGAAGGAACAGAAATAACTATTGTCTAGTTCGAAATCCACTAGGGCAGGCTCAACATAAAATTTTTTCGTGACTGAAGTACTGCATGGTGTTCCTACACCGGCTGTTAAAGTAATTGAATAGGAACCTGGTGCCATGTTAGGTAAATAAATGATATCGTTGTATCTTGTCCCAAGGCCGGTGATGTACCACATGATGTTGGTACCGTAAGTGGTATTAACAAACATGACACTATCCATGCAAATGGTATCACCATCTTCAAATGGTTCGCCCCTGCCGGACATTTCGAATGTTGGATTTACATGGTCCACGTTCACGTAATTTTCTTTACGAATATAGCCATGACATCCCTTGTTGTTGGAAATGGTCATGGAAACATCAAAATTCCCGGGATCCGCGTATCCTATTTTGGGATCTTTTTTAGTAGATGTGGCACCATTTCCAAAATTCCAAAGGTAATCCATGTCGAGGGGATGGTCGGTAATATCTCGAAATTGAGTTACCAATGGAGCCGTACAGGAAAAGGTAGTATCAGCTGTAAAATCCGCTTGGGGCTGTGGGTATATATTGATAAACCTGTCTTTATTTTTAAAATTCGTGCATCCATTTTTATCAGTAACCCTCAAAAAAACTCCAAATGAGCCAACCAGCGGATATATTTTTGTAGGATTTCGTGATGTACTGCTGGTATTATCCCTGAAATCCCATTCCCACAAGGTCATGTCAGCACTTCCCGCCGTAGACTGATCAATAAATTTAACCGTCCAAGGAACACACCCCTGGTTGTTGGCAGAAAATTCGACATTAGGTGGTTGAAACACGGTTATTTTTGCTGTTTTGCTGCTAACAGTTTCACCATTGGATGCTGTCAATTTAATTTCATAGGTCCCGGGAGTGAAATATATTTCATGGAGTGTGTCTTTGGGTTGTATCATAGGGGGATTTCCCAGTCCGAAATCCCAAATATAAGTAATGTTTCCTTCCCCGGTCGTAGTATTTATGAAAGTTGCCTCGAATGGGGGGCATCCTTTATTTTCGACTATTTTAAAATCGGCATTGATCTGTCCAAAAATTTTTAATGGGTACAGCGTAACTAATAAAAAAAAAGAAAATTTAATTAACTTCATTATAATCCCTGAATTAGGTCTTTTTAATAACAACATCAACTACAAATAAATAATAAATTTTTGTAAAAATAATTATTTTATTTGTAAAAATCTTTTTTTACTTAAAAATTTTTATAAAATTTGCATAGATAATTTTTAATTTTTTATAGGCTCATTGAATAAAAAGAAGTTAATAAAACAAGTTTTTAAAATAATAAGATGAAACATCCATGTATTTCATACACAACCGAGCTTGCGAGCTCACCGAAGGTAAACACGAATGAACCGAACCGCATGGGCGGTGAGCTCACCGAAGGTAATATAATTTCGTAACATGGATGTTCCATCCGACCATTAAAAATAAATTTTGTACGGATGAAATATCGTGATGCAAAAATAGATATGTTAAAGGTTAGATTTAATGTTATTCTATTGATAGGCTTATTTATTATATCCTTTTCACGGGAAATTTCATCGCAAGATTTTCATTTTTCGCAGTTTCTTGCTTCCCCGGTTTACATTAACCCGGCAAATACGGGTAATTTTCAGGGAGACTATAGGCTTTCCGGGAATTATCGCGATCAATGGAGTTCCATTGCAATTCCTTATAAAACCGTGGCTATTTCCATGGATCGTAATTTTTTCTTGTTCCATAAGAAGATTGGCGGAGGTATATCTCTCATTGGGGATCAATCAGGAGATATAGGGTTAACTACCTCCAAGCTCTTTTTTTCAGGGACATACTATCACACCATTGATGGCTATAATTTACACTTCGGGATTCAGCCCGGCCTCCTGTTAAGAACCTATGGGAGCAATGAAATTACTTACCCCGATCAGTATGATCATTCCATTGGATATTTTAATCCTTCTATCCCTACACAAGAATTAATCAATAGCGGGAAAAGATTGTTATTTGATTTAAACACCGGGATCGTGGCAAGCAAGGTGTTCGGAAAATATTTTACCGAGGCTGGAATCAGCCTTTTTAATATTAATTCTCCAAAAGAAACGTTTAACAGGAAGGTTATGAAGGATCGTATGCCTGTAAAACAAATATATTTTGCCAGGATGGAGACAAAGTTAGACGAACATTGGAAAATTTACCCTGAAATATTGTATGCCAGGGAAAAAAAAGGTATAGATTTCCTGACGGGGACAAGGTTGTCCTATAAGCTTGACGAGAATAATTTGCATATTAAAAACCTTCTTTTTGGAGCTTATTTTAGGAATATGATTTTTCGCAATGCTGATGCCATAATCTTGCTGGCTGGGCTGGAAGTGCAGAAATTCAAGTTTGCTGTAAATTATGATTTTAATGTTTTTTCTTTATCAAGGGCTACAAGTTTTACCGGGGCATTTGAAATATCAATCATTTACACGGAAATTAGCACGATTTTTAACAAATTTACTATTCCTTGTGACAGGTATTAATCATGGGTTTAAAATGAAAAAAATTTGCTTTATAATTTTTTGTTTTTTCTTTTCCGGGTTTTATTTAAATGCCCAGCTTCCTATCGATTTGTCCAAGTTCAATGGACGGCAGGTTAAAAAGTTTGCCCAAAATGCCGAACGTGTGGGGGATATTTATAGTGCTATTGATTTTTATGAATATTATTGCGGGTTAAAAGAAGATGATTACAAAACAATGTACCAGTTGGCAGAGTTGTATCGTTTTTCCCGAAATTACCAGCAGGCATATCTTACTTATGAAAAAGTATACGAGGAGGAACCTGCTAAATATCCAAAAGCTCTTTATTACCAATCTTTAATGGCAATGAACCTTGAAAATTATGAAGAGGCAAAAATAGGATTTGAAAAATTCAAAAGAAAATACCGGGGACCCAAAGATGATAAGGAATACAGGAGGTTAGCAAGGTATCATTTGGAAGGTTGTGAATTAGCCGATTCTATTGATAAGTCTCCCCTTGACTTAACCATAAAACATTTGGGTTCTTCAATCAACAAGCCCCACATTGAATTTTCTCCTGTTCCATTGGATGAAAACAGTTTTCTTTATGCTTCCTATAAAATAGATTCCCTGGTTTATTTTGACCTAAATGATAGCCTGGAGCGTCCCGGGATAAACAGGCAGTTTTACTTGGCAAAAAAAGATGGTAATGATTATAAAACCGTGGATAATTTTCATTTTCCTTTTAATGAAAAAGGAGTTAACACCGGGAATGGTGCTTTTTCCCCTCGCGGGGACAAGTTTTATTTTACCAAATGTAACAGGAATTGGCAAAATAAAATGATATGTTCTATTTTCATGAGCGAAAAGAAAGACGGGGAATGGAGTGAGCCTGTTGATTTGGGTGATCCAATTAACAGCTTGGATTATACAGCAACTCAACCTACCATTGGAACTTCATCCCGGACAGGAGAGGAAGTGATTTATTTCGTTTCCGACAGACCAGGGGGAAAGGGGGGATTGGATATATGGTACTCGATATTTAGTAACAGGGATCAACAATTTAGAGAACCTAGAAATTGTGGCTGGAAAATCAATACACCCGGGGATGAAATGACCCCTTATTATAATAATTCCATGCGCAATCTTTATTTTAGCTCCAACGGGCTTCCGGGTATAGGCGGTTTTGATGTTTATAAAACAACAGGGGAATATAGGAACTGGTCAGATGCCCAAAATGTCGGGGTTCCTGTAAATTCCCCGGCAGATGACCTCTATTTCATCCTGGGAAAGAAAAAAGAAGATGGTTTCTTCACCTCAAACAGGGATGGAAGTATATCGCTTAAAAATGAGTACTGTTGTGATGATATCTTTTATTTCAAGTGGAATAATTTTATTCGTACAGGTGTCCGGGGGAAGGTTTATAATGTTGCCGATAACGAGATAGTAGAAATGCTAAACTCGAAATTTAACCTGGGTAAGGATATAAACAAGAAAAGTGAATTTATTTCTGGTGTACCCGTTCAATTATATTATTCTGATGAAAAAACAGGAAATGTTTATTTGATAGCTTCTGATACTACCCGGGAAGATGGATTTTACTATTTTGATGTTGAAAAGGATAAAAACTACTATGTAACCATTAAAAATTACGGGTATTTTGATAAAAAAATCAGGTTTGACACCAAGAATATGACATTTTCCGACACCATAGAATTGCAAAATGTAGGGATCAATGATATACCCAAGAAAGTTCTAAGAATTGACCTTCATTATGAAATCGGGAAATCCCAATTAACCAATGATATGAAAGAAGCGTTGGACACTTCATTGCTCGAGGTACTGCAAAAGATCCCCCACCTGGTGGTGCAAATCAGTTCTCATACCGATGATGTCGGGGAGGAGGATTTTAACCTGGAACTCTCCCAAAAACGGGCTGATAACGTGATCAATTACTTGATTAGAAGAGGGATAGATAAGGAGCGTTTAAGTGCTATCGGGTATGGAGAAAGCCTTCCGATAGCTCCAAATAAAAATCCTGATGGTACTGACAATCCCGCGGGAAGAGAAAAAAACCGGAGGACTGAAATAAAAATCATAGGTTCACTTGAAAAATATTACTTTGATGATAATTATAACCAACAAGAAAATGAAGAAGATTAATATCCTGTTCATCCTTGCTTTTCTTAATCCCGTAATCCTTATTTTTGGACAGGATCAAAAGGGATTGGAGGAATTCATGAACCATTGGTTGAATTTAAAAAAATTAAAAAACCAAGTTACCTATCCCGACACGGTCATTAATCGAAACCTTGAAATCAACGTGTACATGTGTGGTGTGGAAGCCACCCTTGAACAGGATGTGATTGACGTGGTGGAGGAAATGAATACTCAATTTGCTCCCATTAAATTGGCTTTTACCGTGTGCCGTTTTTTTTACGTGGAGAATTATAATTATTTTAACGCTGATGATGAAAATGATAAAGAAATTATCGTTAAATATTCAACTCCCAACTCTATTAATTTATACCTAGTTTCAGGGCAAGTGTCTGTAAAGGGAATGAATGTATGTGGTTATGCCTATTATCCGTTCCCATTATATTGGGATTATATATTTATTGATGACTATTGCCTGAATGTAAAAACTTTCACCCATGAGATGGGTCATTTTTTCGGGTTAATGCATACCCATGAAACCCATGAAGGAGATAAAGTTGAATACGCAGATGGATCCAACAGCTCTTCGGCCGGGGATTACATTTCTGATACCCCGGCTGATCCGGATTTATCCATTGTATATAATTTACCGTTGTTAGATGATTTTTGCAATTACGTGGGTTATAGGAAAGATCCCAAGGGAGATTATTATGCTCCACTGGTATCCAATCACATGTCTTATGCACCCCAATCGTGCAGGTGCAGTTTTACCAAGGAACAATACAAGCGCATGGTTGAAAATTATTTTCAGTATAAAACCCATTTAAGGGGAACAAGTTACTGAAACCGTGGTCGGTGGTCGGTAATCGGTGTTCGGTAATCGGTGTTCGGTTTTTGTAACTGTTTGCAGATTCAGAATTCCTGATCTAAACCATGAAAATCAACATTTGCAGGTGATTATTTCGCATTTTAAATTAGCAAATTGTTAGGGAGAACATCCATTTTTGTACCACCGCCTTCGCCGTCACGAAGCTATGGCAAAGGACGGTAAAGATTTGGCGATGGGAAAAGATGAATAACGGGGTGATCATTTGAAAGATCTCTTTTGTAATAGTTTATAGCATCCACCAATAGGTTCCGGGAAATGTTGTGCTGCATATATACACAATCCTAAATAAGTACCTAACGTGGATTTGCCAAAACCAATAGACAAGGATAAAGGAATAATTAGTTGAACGTGAAAAAAGGGTTTTAACCCATCCATATATAGATTATAATTCTTTTTTCTGAACATTACCACCGGGTAAAATTGGGGGAAAAGAGATATGGATGGATGTGGGTAAAAACAATTCCCTAAATAGACCTACATTTTTTTTTACCGAAATCTTTATATATTTTTGTATCCTTTGATAGGAAATAAAGTAAAGATTAGTTGTTTTGACAGAAATTAATTTGGTTAATAAATTAAAGCGCAAAAATTTAAAAGCATTTAAAAAATTTTACATGAATTACTCGGGTAAAATGAAATATCTGCTTTTACGGTACGTGAAAGATGATATGCTGGCCGAGGATTTACTGCAGGATGGCTTCATCAAAGTATTAGAAAAAATTGACCAGTTTAAATTTAAGGGATCTTTTGAAGGCTGGGTCAGGCAAGTTTTTGTATCTACCGCTTTACTCTATCTACGTAGCAACAAGCAAGTTTATTTATACCACGAAAATGAATTAGAAGAAAATGAAAATCTTGGATACTCGATAAACGAGGCTTTCCAGGATGAAGATGATATTGATGAGGAAAACATGGATAATATAGATCTAATTTACAATTCAGAATTTAATGATGAAGAGTTCGAGACCCTATTAAATAATTTACCAGAACATTACAGGATAGTTTTTAACATGCACGTTATTGATAATATTAAACACAAAGAAATTGCCCAAATATTGCAAATAAATGAAAAAACATCGAAGTCACGATTGTCCAAGGCCAGGAAAATATTACGCTTGAAACTTTATAATTTAGCACTTGAAAAGAAAGGATGGGAATGCCAGGTAAAAAAAACATAGACAACCTTTTCAAAGACAGGTTAGGACAAAAATCAGCCCGGATTTCACACAACAATTGGGTCGGTTTGAAATGGAAGTTTATATTGAAGAAATTTCTATCTTTTAATCCTGCCCATTTCAATGTTTATTATTTATCTAGTTTAATATTAATTGGTTTCCCCGTGTATTTTCTTTCAACCAGTAAAGAGAATCCTCCCGTAAATAATAATCAACCAGGTACCATGCAGGTAGAAATAGATTCTATCCACTCTAAAAGCATAATTTCCAGGGAAGATTCCATAATTGATAAAAAAGAAGAAAATCTTATAGATACTAAAGAAATAGCACAAGAAGCAAAACCCCTTGTTCCCGGGATAGAAAAAAAAGACAGTACAATATCCATGGATAAATCAATGGACAACAACAGTAAAATAGGAAACCTCCCGGATTCAACAGGTGAAAATGAAAAACAATTGGCAACTCCACCTGGGACTTTCCCGGGAAAAGACACCGGGAAAAAAATCGAGGAGAAATATAAATTACCCGGGGTTAAACCAGCTATCGACACCATTGAAATATTAGATACCTTGAAAGTTGAAAAAAAGAAAAGAAAAGTTAAGAGATTACGATGATTAGATATTTTCTAGTTTTATTAGGAATTGCATTGACTGTTCATACATATTCACAGCAATCAGATACGGTGTATTATGACACGATCCATTCAAACGGGGTCACGAAAGTAGTGAAAAACAACCTTGTGGTGAAAGATGAAGTTCAATATCAAACCATACTTGTTGGTTTTACATCGCAACTAACTTATTCACAGTTCTCCATGTCTTTAAATTCTTTAAATAATCAGGTACAAAATTCCTTTTCTTTTTCCCCCGGTTATTCCTTGGAACTTACCCAATATTTCTTGGTCAATAATTATTTTATTCAGACGGGTTGCTCGTATAATCACATACAGGGTCAATATGATATAAATGACAGTTGGTGGATTTTTTTTCAAAAAGCCATCACTCTTTTGGATACACTCAACACGCATTATTATGTGATTGACGGGGATTCGGTGCCGGAATACATAACGCAACCCTACGAAGAAGAGGTTGTTGACAGCAACATGGTGCATTTCAAGGAACAGGGAAAAAATGTGATTAATTCTATAGGCATACCTGTTTATCTTGGTTACAGGTGGAGGTTTAAAAAAATAGCTGTTTACTTTAAAACAGGAATCTCCTTTAATTTTATCCAATACATCTCAGGGAAAGATTATAATTTTAAAGAACACCTGGCAAATAATTTGCATGACAAGGCAAAAAAAACCATGTTTATGACAATCATGCTGGGAACAACAGTTGAATATCCCTTTTCCAATTCATTTAGCGTTATTTTGGAACCCTATTTCATGAAAACCTTTAAAAACAATAATTCCTATCTTTTTAATCATTCCGGGTATGGTGGAAAAATAGGCCTCCAATACTGGTTTTGATCCATAAATTTTACATTCCCCGGGAACCTTTTTTAACTTATGTATCTTACGAGAAGAAAATATTACAATGGCAACAACTTGTTCATTTAACAAAAATTTTAAACCATGAAAATACTAAAACATTATTTTTTCAAAATTGGCTTAGTTCTTTCTTCCCTATTTTTTGTTTACCCTCTCCAGGGTACGGAAATTGATTTTGAAATTGATGTTCCCCACACGTATTCAAAAACAACTATTGAAGGAAGGGTTGGTGTCTCGGAAATTCACGACACCTTGAATGTCGATACCATAGAAATCACAATTGCATTTCAGGAAAAAAATTACGAGTTCGTGGAAATTAATAAAACTGGTACATTATTGGAAAATAGCATTGTTTCCACCCAGGTTTCTGGTGGAAATTTAAAAATTATTGCCTCGGGAGCCAAGGTTAGTGGACATGGCGATTTAATCAAATTCTCTTTGTATGCCAAAGGATACCTTGATTATTCAAAAGTTGAAATATTAGATGTTAAATTCAGGGGGGTGCAAAATGTCACTTATAACCTGGATAATGTATTTTCATGGATCTCTAATGAGTTGAAGGATCCTTTAGAAGTAAATATTGTTGCACCAAAAACTACCTTGTGCATTGGTGAAAAAATGATAATCAATGCCGAGGCCAAGGGGGGAGCCGCGCTGTTCCAGGATGAAAGTGGAAAATTATACTATAGCAATAAATGGGCATTTGTAGCATTTGGTTGGTCAGGAGATTTATTAGACCAAGTAGATAAGGAATTATGGGGAGTTGATATATCACCAAAATTTGATTCGCTTAGGAATTTATATTTCACGGCACAGGAAGCAGGCATTTTTAAGGCGGTTCTTTCCATGAAAGACATTCTTGGTAATACAGCAAGTGATACTCTTACCATCACGGTCAGGGACGATTGTTCTTTAAATGTAGCAGAAGAAAGGGATACTATCGTATTTTATGATAGTATTGACTTCGAGTTAGATTTAAAGCCGTATGGAGGAATGCCTCCATATACCCATGAATGGACCGGGGAAACAGGTATCCTTTCTGGTGTAAATATCCGGGCTCCTCTCTTTAATACCGGGGCTGGCAATTATGATTTAACATACACGGTACAGGATAGCGAGGGGAATTCATTATCAAAAGACATTGTTTTACAAGTGCTTGAGGATCCAATTGTTAGCTGTAATTCGCCTCATGGTTGCGTGGGCGACACGGTAGTTCTTAACATATCCGTTTCAGATATACCCGATCAACTCCGCTTTTCTTTTTTCTCCGTTACTTATGCGTATGATAGCAGTAAGATACAATTTTCAAAACTCAACTGTTCCAATTTAATTGCTCCTTATTTCCAATGTAATGCTAATCCTTTTTATGGGGATAGCGCTATTTTTTATGGTATTATGGGTCATGATATTGATGGCTTTCCTTTTTTAGACAATCTTTCAGGCAACATGGCGGAAATTGAATTTGTTGTCCGGGAAGAAGGGGTGCACGAATTAAAAATATCTAGGATCAATTTTAATATATGTACTGATCCTTTTAATTCTTACCATAGTAATATAGTAAGCAATGAAAAAACTATTGAAATGCTGGGCAATACCAGTATAACTGGGCATGACCCTCCTTCTGCCTCACCGGGCTTTGTAAAGTCATCTACCGATCCGGTTTACTATACATTCCAGCCAAATGGGGCGCCCGATGTTATTAATTATGCCTGGGATTTCAACGATGGTACAAGTTCAACTGAAGAAGAACCGGTACACATGTTCAAGCAGGAGGAC